>CANQSL010000031.1 GCA_947626515.1 uncultured Bacilli bacterium | reverse complement strand
TTTTCTCGGCATAAAGTCGTATTATTTACTTATTATTTGATTATTCAAAAGTTGCACTTGACTTTTTAATTAATAAAAATTAGTAAGAATATTAATTAAAATGACTTAAATGTATGATATAAATTGTTTAGTTGATTTAGTCAATCTATTTTTCGAATATAAGTAAAGTTATCGCTCCTTTAAAAAAAATATCTCATATTTATAGGATTTTATTTGTTATCTTTACATAACAATATATTACTATTTTTTAAATGTCTTAGACAAACAACCATACTAATTATCTATTTTGACATAAATTATAAGTGAAATAGCAAAATGCTATTTCTAATTAACTTTTGAAGTGCTAAATAGAAAGGAGAATATAATTTGTATAAAAATAAAAAAATAATTCTTATATTCTTTCTTATCACTATTGTTTTAATGGCTGTTGGATATTCATCTTTTGCTACCGATTTTACCATTAATGGAACTGCGGAAATTACTGGTAAGTGGGATGTTAGAATAACAAACATAACAGCTACCCAAGTAAGTGATGGTTGTGATGCCGGAACGCCAACATTCACTAAAGATACTGTTAATTTTTCGGCTAAGCTTAATAAACCTGGCGATGAAATTATTTATGAGGTTACCATAGAAAATTTAGGAACCATCGATGCCGAATTGCAAACGATAATATTCACGGAAGAAATTGATGGAATTGAAGAAATTAATTATACGACATCTGAACTTAAGAAAGACTTAAATGTTGGGGATTCAACTACTTTCAATATTATAGTGACATATGTTAAAAATACAGAAAAAATTCCCGATGTTAAAACTAAAACATTAACGGGGATAATTCAATATGTTCAAAAAGAAAATAGTTAAAAATAAACAATTATTTTTTCTTCTAATCATTTATACTATAAGTCATATCTTATTTTATACTAATAATTTTTATATTAATTTTTTTAAGCCATTTTTTTGGTTAATTATTCTAATCATTTTTTATTACCAAGACTTAAAAATATCCAATAAAAAAGAAATTAATATTACTTTAACTATATCTATTATCTTTTTTATACTTTATCTAACTAGTGGTTTTATTTTTGGCTTTAATAAAGAGCATTCTAATTACTCATTAATTAACTTTTTTATAAATGTATGGAAAGTTATATTACCAATATGTGGTATAGAAATAATACGCTATAAGCTTCTTAGAAGTAACAAAAATCATTTTGGTTTTAGGGCTTTAATAACCATTATTATTATTTTAAGTGAAATTAATTTTAGAGCCCTTTTTCTTTCACATAATATTATTTTTTTCCATTATTTTACTTCAATAATTATACCCATTATTGCTCAAAATATTCTATTTACTTATCTATCTTTAAATTCGCACTATGATATTCCTATAATTATTAAATTATTTAATGAACTGCCTAAAGTTGTTTTACCAATTACACCTTCTAGTAATTGGTTTATTGAAGGTTCTTTTGCCATCATTAAAGTCTTAATAATTTACTATTTATTTAAATATTTTATTTTTAGAAAAAAAAATATAAACCATTTTACTAGAAACATAGCACTTTATCCTTTAACTATTATTACATCTATTTTATTAGTATTATTTATGCTTGGATTATTTCCTTATCAACCTATAGCTATTTTATCAAATAGTATGAATCCTACTTTTAAAAGAGGAGATGTTGTCATTTATAAAAAAGAAGAAAATATCATGCCTGGTAATATTATTGTCTTTCAATATCAAAATCAAATTATTGTTCACCGAGTTATAAGTATAAATGAATATTATGTTACTAAAGGAGATGCCAATAATAGTGTTGATTATATAAAAGTTCAAAAGAAAGATATAAAAGGCGTTTATAAATTTTCTATAAAATATTTAGGATATCCTTCTATTTGGTTAAATGAATTATTTTCGAAGGGGGATTAAATTGCAAGAAAAAAATAAAAAAATAAAAATATTATTAAGCATTGTTTTTTTAATAGGAATTCTTTTTTTAGGAATAATATATATTAATAAAAATATACAAGAAAACAAAATATATCAATTAAAAAATAAAACATATTATGAAGTTACTTTAAATCCTAACAATTATTTTTTAAATGATAAATTAGAAGCTGATAATTACTATATTGCAAATTCAATTAAAAATATTGATATTTATTTTGATTACTATTTAAAAAAAGAAACTAAAGAAAATATTAACTATTCTTATAATATTACAGCTACTATCAAAAGTTATGCCGATAATGGTACTAAATTGGTTTGGACTAAAGATTTTAATTTAAAAAATATAAATGATATAAATGAAAAAGAAATTAAGATAAATGAAAATTACAAATTAGATTATCAATATTATGTTAATTATGTTAAATCTTTTCAAGAATATTATAATATTAAAACTGAAAACTATTTATATGTAAAACTTAATGTAAAAATTAATGATACAGATAATCCTTATGTTGAATTAACTATTCCTATTAGCGAAGATATTATAGAAATAAATCTAAAAGAAGATAATGCTTTTTTAAAAAATAATAAACAAAATATTAACCTAAAAATAGTAATAATCTTTATTATTTTAGTTATTGCAACTGTATATTTAATAATTAAACTTTTATTCAATAAAAATAATGAAAAAGCAATTTTAAAAGCATATGAAGATATAATTATAACCATTCAAAATAAACCTGATATTAATATTGACAATATTATATATTTAACTAGTTTAAAAGATTTAATTAATATAACTGTCAATAATAATGCCAATATATTTAATTATCAAAATAAATACTATGCTATTATAGATAATATTTATTATATTTATAAAACTTAAAAGAAAAAAGACGATAGCTTATCACTTTAAACTATCGTCCTTATAATTTTATAAAGTTTTTTTCTTTTCAATAGATTTCATATAAAGGGTATAATCAGTTGAATCAAATACATTTCCTTTACCATGATCTATTTTTTCAGTAAAGCCATATTTAAAATAGATATGTTTTGCTACTTCATTGTCATCTTCAACTCCAATAGTGAATTCTGTTATTCCATTATTCTCTAAATCAGATAAAGTATAATCCATTAATTTTTGACCTATACCATATCCTTGATATGAAGGTTCAATTCTAAACGCTTGAACATATACTCTTTGATTGGGTATTGCTTCTGTTGGTAAATCATGACTACTATAATTAATTGTTACCTCACCAACAATTTGATTTTTTAATTCTACTATATATGTATCAACATCATTTTCATCATATTGCTTCATTCTCATTGCTTTATATTTATCCCATAATTCATCAGTATCATTAAAAGAATGTCTTAATCTATCAAATTCTTCTTTTTTTAATTTTCTAAAATTAAAATCAGAATCTTTAATTTTTACTAGTGGCTTTTCTGCCA
Organism: uncultured Bacilli bacterium; assembly: GCA_947626515.1. Taxonomy (GTDB): domain Bacteria; phylum Bacillota_I; class Bacilli_A; order RF39; family UBA660; genus UMGS1124. The sequence continues at coordinate 15,014 of CANQSL010000031.1, read as the reverse complement.
TAAAATATTTTGTTGTCACTTTATAACCAGCTTTACCATACATTTTATCTAATCCAGTATAAGTATAACCAAGATGCCCATATTTATATCCCAAATCTTTTAAATATTTAGTTCCTATTTGAACCATAGTAGTAGCAATTCCTCTTCCTCGATGACTATGTTTTGTTGTTGTACACCCTACACTTCCAGTGTTTTGTGCTTCAGTTTCTTTACTTATAATTAAAGTTCCACATATTTCTCCTTTATCTTCCGCTACTAAAACAACTTGATTATTATTTATATTGTATAAATCAGTATTCATATAATACTTTGTAAAGTTTGCTTCTGCATCATCAGTACATTTTTTTATTTCTTCCAGATCATTAATAGTCGCTAATCTATACGTTATACCATTAATTGTATCGCCAAGATTATAATTGCATATAGTATCCTTTAATTCCATATCCATATCAAAACATTCATCATCATTCCATGAATGAGTATAGAATCTTCTTTCAAAAAAACTTATGTTTTCATCATTAATTGGGACACCAGGCATCAAATAATCAAATCCCGCTCCAACATTTACTTTGTCATAATTATTATCCAATATATATTTTTCTGATTGATTAAGTAGTTTAGTTCCAATACCTTTTTTTCTATATTCCTTATCTATACAAAGCATTATAATTGTATTATTGTTAATTATAGAAACTCCAATTAAATTACCATCAATTCTTTTTTCAATAATATAATTATCAGGATTACTCAATATCCTTTTTACAATTTTTTCATCTCTAATATTATCGGGAAAATTTCTATGATATATTTCTAATAATTCTTCCATAATTACTTTATTTTTCTTTCTTTATTAATTGAAATATATGGCATGTAAACATCTTTATATTTTTCTATAGTTTCATCTACATTAAACCAATACACATTTGTTAAAATTCCATCAGATGGATCAATTTCAGTTCTTTCAAGTTTTCCACCTAAAGCTTTTAAAGTTTTATCTGAACCAAGATTATTTACATCACAGTCTAACATCACTTTTTCTAAACCAACTTTTTTCGCTTCAAGCATTCCTAAATATAAATTTATTTTATTATATCCTTTTCTTCTTTCAGTTGGTCTTATACCGTAACCAATATGACCACCAAATTGTAACATTTTTTTATTCAAATTCCATCTTACATTAATAGTACCAACAATTTTATTATCGTCTTCTCTAATTAATAAGAACGTTTTTCCTTGACATCTTCCAATACTTTTAGCATATTCTTCATCTTCCATCTTTAAACATCTATCAAGAGCCTCTTCAAAAGTGTAACCATAATATATCTTATCTAATGAACCAGAGCCATTTATATCTGAACCATATTTTACAAATTCATCAAGAAATTCTATTATTTCAATTTTTCTTTCAATTGATGGCCTTTCTAAATAAAATTTTTCCAAATTAATCACTTCCCTTAACAATTAAATAAGTTTATTTAACTTTTTTTAAATTATATGTATAAAATACTTCTGGATATCCGATACCTAATTTAACAAAATCTTCTTCAAATTCTGATAATTTTCCTCCCCAAGATTCATATACATTTCTAGCTTTATCATTATCTTTTAACACGCCAATTACATATTTTGTTGCTCCATTTTGAATTGCCCATTCCTCAAATATATTTTTAAATGCAGTTCCTATACCACATCTTTGAAATCTTGAATCAACATATAATCCGATTAAATCTGCATATTCATCAAAATGATTGTAAGATGATTTAATACTTCCACACATAGTACCAATTATTTTACCATCATATGTAGCAACATAAGCAATTCTTTTCTCATTATTTTGCATTTTATTATCAAAATCTTTAACTTTTTCTACTAATTTACTTTCATTATCTATAAACACTTCTTCTGGAAATATGTTTTTATATGCATCTCTCCAGATTTTAAATTTAAAAACAAACCATTCTCTTGCATCCTCCGACTTAACTTTTCTTATTTCTAATAAATTTTTATTCATATACATAACTCCTTATTTTTTAAAATTTCTTTATAAGTACCAACTCATATTAAGTATAACATTAATTTAAGGTAATATAATAGATTAATACAAAATGTATTGATTTTTATTGTAATGGAAAAGTTAACAATACCTTAGCCAATTGCTATTGATAATTATGATAAATATATATAAAAAGAAAAAGACAAATCTATGCCTATGTGTTTCAGTTTGCCTTTTTAATTATTCGTCTTTTTATTCATAACTAGTTTTAATACATGAACTAATTCCTGCTGATGTTGTTTTTTTTGAACTTCTTCATTGTATTGAGAAATTAATTCATTTATTTTTTTAGAATAAGTGCAACTATCAATTAAATTAACTCCATTTTCTGTTAGTATATTATCTAAAACTGAATCTTCATCAATATTAAATGGTATTCCATTTATATTAAAAACAACGGTTCCTTTATCAACTTTTGCAATTATAATTGCCTCCATAAAAATATTTTCTAACGTTGCATTTTCAACAAATTCAATAAAATGAATTTTAGCATTCTTGTCATAATGATAATTTTTTATAGATGTACCCCAATCCATAAAGCAAGAAGTATTAGGTCTTGTTAATAAAGTCATATACGCTCTATTTAATGCACTTTTAGCTATATTTCTCTCATATCCAAATTTTCTTTTTCTTAAAGCTTCCATTGCTTGTAAAACTTTATCTGTATGTTCAAAAAATATAAAGAAATCATTTTCAATATCCCACCAAAAGTCTCTATCATCTTTATATCCAAAAAATAAATCTTCTTCACTTTTATCATCTTTTTTAATATGCCTATGCAAAGAACAATATTCTTGTAGGCCATATCCATTGTCGACTAATCGTTCAACTATATTTTGAACATTTTTAAAAAATACATGTGGAGCATAAACCTTTAATGAATTACCGGTTTCATCTTTATATTGATTGAAAACAAATACTTTATAAAAATCTTTATTTATTGTCATTCTTCTTAAAGATTTTGGCAATGCTCCCCATTCAAATTCGGCAGATCCCATATAATCGAGTACTACAATATCATCCAGTCCATTTATTTCTTTTCTATCTAATGTATTTACATTTTCTCTAAAATGCCCACTTTGTACTAATTTAACTTTTGTTTGTATCAATCTATCTCTATTTTCTCCAAATGCTCTCATTATAATTTCTCCTTTATTAGTAATATATTATAATATAATTTGCCTTTATTTACTACAATTTTATCTAATTAAACTTAAAGAATATTATAACCACTTTTACTGTAATGAATTATGTTACTACTGAATTTAAATAAAAAGGTTGATCTCGTTTTATTTAAAGATTCGTTTATTCAGCAAAAAAGGAATATGAAATAAAACATCATACTCCTTTTAAGTTATCGTATAACTTACAATTATGCGATAACTTCTAACACCATTAATGTAACATAATTTGCTATAAAAATAAATATTTTTTTTAATTTTATTCTATTAAAATATATGACTTGGAGGAGGTTAAATGAAAGAAAATAAGAGTATAACTTACAATAATTTATTATACCTTTGGTTAAATAGTAAATCTAACATTAAAATACAAACTAAATTAAATTATGAACATTTAATTTTAAGGTATATAAAATATAATATTGGAAAAATGATAATAAATAAAATAACAAAGGAAGATATAAGAATATTTTTTATTTCTTTAAAAAATAAAATAGCAATTTCTACTCAAAAAAAATTAATTTATATTATTAAAGCAAGTTTAACTTATGCCCATAATAATAAGTATTGCCAATATATAAATTTAAGCGATATTAAGTTTAAATTGGATAATAAAACAATATTTATTTTATCTAAAGAAGAACAAAATATTTTAGAATCAATATTGAAAGAAAAAGTTAATATTCGTAAAGTTTGCTTACTACTTTGTTTATATACAGGAATCCGAGTTGGTGAAGTAAGTGGTTTAAAATGGGAGGACATTGATTTTAGCAATAAGTCTTTGATAATAAAAAGAACAATTCAAAGAATAAGTAAAAATGATAATAATATTGAGAACAAAACTCTTTTAATAGAAAGTACTCCAAAAAGCGAAACTTCAAAAAGAATAATACCTATCCCTAATTTTATTATAGAATTATTAGATAAATTTAAACAAAATGATAATTATTATCTGCTTTCAAATAGTGAAAAATTATATGATCCACGGTATTTAGAATCTTTTTATACAAGAATTTTAAAAAAATGCCATATTAAAAGTAATAAGTTTCATACATTAAGGCATACTTTTGCAACTCGTTCAATTGAATCAAAAATGGATATTAAAACATTAAGTGAAATTTTAGGCCATTCTTCTGTTGAAATAACTCTAAAATTATATGTTCACCCTACTTATGAAATGAAAAAGACGTCAATTGAAAATTTAGTAAAATTTATGGCAATTTAATATCGCATAATTGTAAGTTATACGATAACTTTAAAGAAAGGAGTAAAATTTGTGTGAGAGGTAAAGCAGGTAATTTAAATAATTTAGATGAATTATTTAATCTTGGCAAAGATTTTGAATTGAGTAAAGAAGAAATTGAAAAACAAACAAATGGAATATTATCTTCAAATTTGAGCTATTTAAAAAATAACTCAGCGTTGGCAAAAAAAGCGAAAGCTAATGGATATTATTTGGAAATAGAACCAATCGAGATTAAACCAATGAAAATTCGTTTTAGAAAAAAAAGATAGGAGTTTAGTAATGAAAAAAGAAAAAAAGACAGATAAAACAAGTAAGAGTAAAAAAGTAAAAGATAAAGACAAACATAATCAAAAAAATATATTGAATTCTATTAAAAATAAAAAAAACACAATTATAATTTTTACAATAATAGTTATAATCGTTGTTACAATTATGGTTCTAATTAAAATATTACTTCTTCCATCACTTAACTATAATAAAGCTAATGATTATTTAGCAAATAAAAATTATATAAAGGCAATTAAGTTGTTTGAAAATACCAAAGACTATAAAGATTCTAAAGCTAAAATAAAACAAGCTTATTATGAATATGGTATTTCTCTAATAGAAGAAAAGAAATATGAAGACGCTATTACAATATTAAAAAAAGCTGATGGAAAAAATCTTAATAAGTATATCTCATATGCAAATGCAATGATAAACTTTAATGAAAAAAAGTTTAATACTGCCTTATCTACATTCAAAGAATTGAAGAATTTTAAAGACAGTGATGATTATGTTAATTATTGTAATATTATGTTAGCTGAAGAAAAATATAAAAGTGGTAATTTGGCTGATGCAAAAAAAATGTTTGAAGATTTAGACAAAAATTTAGAATTTGATGGTATAAAAGTTTTAAATAGGTTAGAAACATTAGAAAAATATAAAGATTATGTTAAACTTTGTGGTACTTGGTCTGGAACAAATGGCAAATTTTCAGTTAGACAAACGCATGACAGTACTGGATTATGGGATCAATGGGATAATGACTATGTTGCTGAATTAAAACTTAGTTGCATTATTAATGAAGATGGTACTGTAACCTTAAAAGGTGATGCAAAATATTATATATACACTAATTATTCAAGTTTAAGTAAGTATTTAAAAGCACCACAAAAATCATTAACTATTAATAAAACAGTTACTTCTATTCCTAATGAAATTGCTTCAGGCAATAATGTAAAATTAACTTACTCTGGAGGGAAATTTTCATTAGTTTATGATTATAAAGACTCAAATTCATCAATGAATTTTACATATAGATATAAAAGTAGTATTACATATAATACAAGAAAGGATAACTAATTATGAAGAAGTTTAAAATAAATATTTTATTTATATTGATTTCTATTTTATCAGTTTGTTTAATTAGTGGCTGCGGCACAAAATACGATTATGTAAAAGATAATTTAAATGGAAATACTTTTTATTACAATGGTGGAACTATTAACTCATTAAATGGTTTGATTTTTAATGATGGTAAGGTTACTATGAAACACGTTTTTTTTGATGGAAATGGTAAACATAATGAAAAAGACGTTGAATATGAATATAATGTAGATAAAGATAAAATAACAATAAATAATAGTGACAAATTAGTGATTGCATATAAAATTGATGGAGATACTATAATTTTAGGAGATGGTAAAACATATTTTAGTGAAAATGATGTTCAAGAAAATTTAAAAGGTTATTGGAACTCTACAGAATCAGATTTTATTTTAGGAATGATTACTAAAAATCAATATAATGTTTATATTGAAGATGACAAAATTACTTATGAATATGCAGCTTTAGCGTATAATAGCGTAAATGATTATTACTATTATGGACCATATTATGGTGAATATAAACTTAATTTTGGAGAAATTGAAGCCGATACGGAATATGATGGTAACTTTTTCTTTAATATAATTGATGGTGAAGTAACATTATTGCATTTTGATAATGTATGCACTAAATCTGACGGTTTACCTGGAGAAGATGGTTATGAATTTTAACAATCATATTAATTATATTTTAAAAATTGCTATTCCACTCAATATATGTTAATAAGTGCAAAATATTTCTATTTTTAAATCCTATTTGGGCAATAACATTACATCTACAAACAAAGTTATTGCTTTTTTATTAAAAGTAAATTATTTTAATCAAGCTTTCTAAAATTGTCTTATCTTTTGATATTTATTTCTTCTCTAAAAACAATAATATTTTTAAAACAAATTCTTTTTTATTTATTATTTATTTTTTCTTAGATAATACGCTCTTTCTATTTGCTTCAAACATTTCTACTATTTTCTGATTTCTTTTTTCAATTTTCATAAAATCTAGCCTTTTATATGTATTTTAACATTATTTTAAAAAAGTCTATACTATTTTAACTGAAAGCAATGAACTTAATACTATTAATACAAAAAGATAGTCATAAAAAGATTTATACCAATGAGAAGTACAATGGAGAATTTAGGTTAAAATTATTTGTTTTTAACTATTTTTATGATAGAATATAATGGAGAAGGTGAATTTATGCAAAAGATTGATTTTCAAAAATTTTTTGATGGAAACGATGCTATGCACTATGATTCTAAATATCCTATTACTATTTTAGAAAGAATATTAGAAAAAAGTTTTGATGAAATAAAAACAATAGTTATTGATGCAAAGGTTATAGTAAGTGAAGTCCAAATTAAAGAATTTTTGGAACAAAAACTTGAAGAAGAGGATCCAGAATTAAAACAAAGAGTTGAAAAAAGAAGATTAGATTACGAAAAAAATTTGAAAAAACAAAAAAATAGTTCTGAGAATGATGAAAAGTTAAAGTTTGATTGGAAACCATTTACCGATAAAGAAATTCAAGAAGCAAGTAAAAAACTTACTGATACACTCGCTATGAACAGGTATGAATTTGAACCATATACATTAAAATATTTTAATAGATATATTAAAATCGTAAAAAACAAATTATTAACATTATTAGATATTATAGAAAAAATTAAAAATAAAGATACTTCTTCTATACAAGATTTAATGATTGAGCTTGATATTGTATTAGATGAAAGCGGAAATATCTCGAAAGAAGATATTATACGTTTATTAGAACCTATAATATATAATTTTTCAGATTTAAATAAAAAAGTTGAAGAAGCAAATGAATTATCAACATATCTAACTTTTAAAATGTCAAAACATTCATTAATGAGAAATGGTTGGTCTGAAAACGAAATTTATCCAACAAAATCACTTCAAAATTATGGTCTATTTGACTTTAATGAAAAGGGAAATGTTCCATTATCTAGTAGACAAGAACAAAAACGTAGAGAGGAACAAAAAAGAAATTTGCAGGCAGCTGCAAAATTAATATTACATCTTTAATAACTAATTCAAAATTGATTAGTTATTTTTTTATTATAATTCATCTATTTTTTTCAAAATAGCATTAATATTTTCAATAGTGTCTATATTATATATTTCTTTTTCACCATTTAAGCTTACAATTGTAAATGAATGATAGTTTTCAGAATCATTAATATCTTCTTTTGCTATTATTTCAGTTAATAGCGATTTTACTTCTTCTTGAATAAAAGTATCTATTTTTTTAGTATAAATTATATCCGTTTCTGTTCTAGGAGTTCCACCTAAGTTAGCATAATAATCTTCTTGAACTTTTCTAATTATATTATTATCTAAATCTATTTGATAATAAATGCTAGTATTACTACCACCATCATTTTGCATAGTTTTCCACCTTAAATCTGTTATAATTACATATTTATTTTTGCTATCTAATTCAAAAATGTAATTATTTATATCAACTGATTTATCATTTTCCTTAGTTAGTGGTTCAGATGGTTTTTCAGTTTTATCATTATATAATTTATAGATAAAAAATCCCATTATAATATTTATTATTAAAGATATAATTAATAATACTATAATTAAATATTTTTTTATATTATTTTTTTCTTCCATATTTATTTTTCCTTTACTATAACTGGTGTTATTATTATTAATATATAATTTAAAACAATGTTTTCTATAACTAAATATTTACTTTATTTTTTATATATTACCATGTGAATATCCTCTTCTGTCTTTCCTTTTCCATCTACTATAAATCCAATCTTTTCATAACAGTGTATAGCTTTTGGATTAGTTGAATAAACATTTAATTCTACTCCATCTAAGTTTAATTCCTCATAAGCATAATTTAACAATGCCTTTATAGATTCGGTTCCATAATGTTTATTTTGCTTTTTAGGTGTTATAGTAATTCCTAATTCACCTATATTGTTGTTTATTTTCATAATTTCAATATTTCCTATAAAATTTCCTGAATGCTTTTCTATCATAGAAAAACATATAGCTTTTTCTTGTAACTTTGATTTTAACCAATTTAATTCATCTTCATAAGTATATGTACGAATTTTATGACTTATTTTATTAGCTACTTCAGGATCATTAATCATAATTAAATAATCATTAATTAGGCTTTCATTTAGTTTGACGTATAATATATTTTCAGATTCAAATACAATTTGATACTCCATTAATTTTCACCGATACTATTATAAATTATATAGTTATGATTGTAAATACATCATGCTTTTATAAATGACATCATTCAAGATAATTCATCATTAAAATTGATATTATATATTTTTCCCCATGAAAAAAATACTTTTTATGTTATAATTACTATATTAGAAGTGTTATCTAAATGGAGTGATGCTATGAGTATTGAAGAATTAGAAGTATTAAGAAAAAAAGCTAGAAATGGCATAATAAAAGGATTTTTGATTAGTTTTATAATTGCAATTGTAATATTTATTATATCAAATTCTCTATTTTTTCCAATTTTTATTATTACCTTTGGTACAATAGTATCCTATTTAACTAATATGAAAAAAATAAGACAATTTACATTGGCTTTCAAAGAAACTTATGTTTTAAAAGCTCTTAAGTCTGTTTTTACAGATTTAATTTACAAACCAGAAAGTGGATTAAATGAATCAATAATAAGAAACACAGGAATGATGTACATGGGTGATAGATATACATCCAATGACTTTATTTCTGCTAAATATAAAAATATTAATGTAGTTCAAGCTGACATTCACATCGAAGAAGAACATGAAACAACTGATAGTGATGGTACTACTACAAGGACTTGGGTTACAATTTTTAAGGGAAGATGGATGATATTTGATTTTAATAAACTATTTAAAGCAAATATTCAGGTAAGTCAAAAAGGATTTGGAAATTCTAAATTAAGCAACTGGGGATCAGAAACTAAATATAAAAAAGTAATGATGGAAGATCAAGCTTTTAACAATACTTTTAGAACATATGCTCAAAGTGAACATGATGCATTTTATATCTTAACACCTTCATTAATGGAAAAAATTAAAAAATTAACAAGTAATATTTCTGGAAAATTATTATTTTGTTTTATTGATAATAAATTACATATAGGAATACAAAATAATAAAGATTCATTCGAACATGGTATATTTACTAAAATTAATGAAGAAAATGTAACTAAAGAAATTGCACAAGATATAAAATTAATTACAAATTTTGTGGATGAATTAAGTTTAGATAATGACTTATTCAGAAGGGAGGTGTAGTATGGATCCATTATATATAATTATTGCATTGGTTGTAATTATACTTATTTTTGTAATATGGTATATAACAACTTCTAATAAATTAAATAGATCAGTTGTTAAAATTGACGAATCCCTTTCAGGAATAGACGTGGCTTTAACAAAAAGATATGATGTTCTTACAAAAATGATTGATGTTGTTAAATCATATGCTAAACATGAGAAAGAAACTTTATTTGAAGTAATTAACCTTCGTAAAGATATGTCTATAAAAGAAAGAAACGATGTAAATCATGCTATGGATGAAAATTTTAAGAAAATAAATATTGTAGCCGAAAATTATCCAGAGTTAAAATCAAGTGAAAACTACAAAACGTTGCAACAATCTATAGCAGATGTAGAGGAACATCTACAAGCAGCAAGAAGACTTTATAATTCTAATGTTTCATTATATAATCAATTGCTAGTTTCATTTCCAACAAGTATTATTGCAAAAAATAAAGGAATGACTAAAAAGGATTTTTTTGAAGCAGATGAAGTAAAAAAAGAAGATGTAAAAATAGATTTATAAAAGATAATTTAGAAAAAACACTAAATTATTTTTTTATTTTATAAAGTTAATCAGAAGTAACATATTAAAAGTTATAATATTTTTTACTTTAATCATAATAATATTAGGTGATTTATATGAAAATAGTAATACGATCTTTAGTTATGTTAATAATATTATTTATAATAATTAAATTGCTTGGTAAAAAACAAATTAAAAATTTAACACTGTATGATTATATAATAAGTATCACGATAGGATCTGTTGCTGCTGATACTATTATTAGTTTAGATACGCCTTTATATAATGGTATTATTGCCTTATTAGTATTTGGCTTTATTGGTTATATAATATCTTTATTATCATATAACAATCATTCTGTTGAAAAGATTATGGATGGAGAACCTATTGTACTATTTGAGAATAATAATTTTAATTATAGTAATTTAGAAAAAGCTAAAATAAGTGTTGCAAAAGTATTAGAAGAATGTCGTTTAAAAGATTGTTTTGATATAAATGAATTAGATTGTGCAATACTAGAACCTTCTGGAGATATATCAATTCTATTAAAAGAAAATAATCAGCCAATAACAAACAACGACATTAAAAAAAATCTAAAAAATAATAGCAAAAAGCAATCACTAAATTATTTAATAATAGTTGATGGTATATTAAATTTAGAAGAATTAAAAAAATCTAAAAAAACTAAAACATGGTTAACTAAATATTTAAAAGGTAAAAATATAGAAGATATTTCACTATTATCTATCGATAAAAATAATAAAGTAACTATATTTAATAAAAGATAAAAGACTATATAGTCTTTATTTATAATTCCAAATACCTAATTGTCCTTTAACCTCAATTGGTTTTATAGGTACTATATTATCCAATATCCAAGCATATCTTCCAACTTCATAATGTCCACTTATATAATTATTTATATCTTTTTTCTTAATTTTTTCAATAAAAGTTTCATCCATATAAATACAATCTATTAAATTACATTTACAAATTATATTTCCATAATTAAGATTATTTTCATCATATAATCTCGATAAGTCTAATCTTTCTTTAACTTCTTTTCTAATTTTTGCAACTCCTGCATGAATATATAATTCGCCACGATATTTAGTTTTCCAACTACGAGTTTCTATATATTTTACTTTATTCATTATAAGAGTAGCAAAAGGCTCTTTTATTGTTAAAACTTTCATTTATTCAAATCTCCTTATATTTTTAAATATTATAACATTTTTTCTATTTTTATATAATATAATTTAAAGTAATAAAAATTAAGCTTCTTTACATATAATTTATTTTTTTTTATTTATAATATTAGTAAAATGGTATAATTTATATATAAGTAAGGAAGTAGATAAAATGGCAATATTATATATAATAATTTTTATATTACTTTTAATTTTTTTAATAGTAAATCTTATAAAATATTTAAAATATAAAACTAAATGGGTTAGACTATTTTTATTGAATATATTTTCTATAGCTTTATTTATGATTTTATTAATATATTATAGTAATTTACCAGGATATGGATTTATGCCAGGACTATCATACTTATTCGAGGTATTATTAAGTTTTTGTGCTGTAATTTTATATAGCATAATTTTAATTATAGCTATAGTATCAAAATTAATTTTATTTTTATTAGAAAAAAAGAAACAAGGTAAAAATTATTTTCCTAAAATAATAATTATTATTGCTATATTCTTATTTGTTTTTGGAAGTTATAATTTAATATTAGATTTAAAAAATGATCTTAATGTTGGAACAACTAATGGGAAAATAATTAATTATGATGATCAAAAAGGATTTAAAAAACCTATTGTAGAATATAAGATAAATAATGAAATTTATAAAGCAACTATTGAAGTGTTAAATAACAGTATTCTTAATAGTAATTTGGGTGATACTATTGAAATACACTATAATAAAAAAAATCCTGCAGAATTAGCTTATTTAAGTTACTATGAAAATCTTTATATTCCTTGTTTTTTCATATCAATAATATTATTTATAGTAAGTATTAAAAAAAATAAAAAATAATTATTAATTTTCTAAATTAAAATCCTTAGGATAATTATCTAAGGATTAATTTATTTTCTGTTTTGTCTATAACAATTAATGGAACAAATACTTCATCATCTGTGTATCCTGCATGTTGAGAAAATAATACATCGCATCCGTCGGATACTAAACATTTATTAGAATTTTCCGCTATGGCGATAAAATCTCCTATAGCATCTTCAAATAATTCATTTGGTACGCCATCTCCAAAAATATTACTTTCTAATATCTCATTCTTATTATAAATTTTAAAATATTCTCCAAAAAGTTCATTAAATTTATTGACAAAAATATCTAGATATTCATTTTTTACTTTAAAAGATACTGCTCTTTGTTCAATAGAGGTTGTTCTTTCTAACATTTTTAAAAATTCGGGATAATCATTTAAAAATATGTTATCTACTTTTATATGTCCATGATCAGCCACTATAATAAGCAATGAATCGGTTAATTTTTTACTTAATTCTGATATTTTTATATCTCGTTCTTCAATGATTTTTTTTACGAGCTCACTATCTGGTCCAAACTCATGCATAGTGTGATCCGGCTCACTATCATATGCATATAAAAATTTTTTCCCCTCTTTTTTTGTTTCTTTTAATAATAAATTCAACATATCATCTATATTTGAGTATACTATTGCATTTCCTGTTTCAAATGGGAAAAATTCTTTTGCATGGTACAAGCCTTTCTCTTCGATTTCATCAACTATAGTTTTAGTTACTAATTTATCTTTAACATCTAAAAATTCTTTGCAAATTTCTTTTTTCCCTTTTTCACTATTTAAAAATAAAGTTATAGTTTTATCAATTGGTTTTATATATGTATCCCAACCTATCCAACCATGCTCAATAGGATTTAGTCCAGTTCGAATAGATGTTGTAGCTGCTGTAGTAGTTGCTGGGAATACAGTAGTTATTTCTTTAAAAAGATTACTTTTAAAAAGTGATTCATTTTCTAAAACTCTTTTTAGTATTCGTGACCCCATTCCATCAAAAAGCATAATTATTACGTTATTTGGTTTTTTCTCGTATAATATTTTATCTATATAATTAAGTGTATTATGATGATACTCTAATTCAAAATATTTTCTAATAGAGCATGCTAAATTCGTCAAACATTCATTATAATTATTTTTTACTTTCATAATATACCTCTATTAAATTTTATATTTTATAAATAAATTTACTATTATTTATTTTTTCTTTCTATTATTTCATTATTTAAAGCATAATTTGAAACTGCTCTAAAGTTATTATCATAAGGATACACTTGTTGTCCAAATTTCAACCACATATTAGACCAAGAAGCTCCATTTTTAAGTAAATCTTTAACTATTTCATTTTCTAATATTTTATTTTCAATTTGATTATTTAAATCAACGCAGCCTTCTTCATCATATATTTTACTTTGTAAATCACATTCTAATTTGTCACATTGATATGCAAATACTGCCTCTTTAGTTTTGCATTCATCAAACTCCAAAAACAATTTTTCGATTTGTTTTCCATCTAATAAATAATCTAATATTTTATGTACTGCCTCGTGTTCTAATTTTTCCTTTTCCTCTTTTGATATTTGAAACTGTGTTAAATCACCAATCACTGTTTCTCCAAGTTCATGAACTGCGAGCATAAGTATAACTTTCATAATATCAACATCATATTGATACTCTGATTTCATAGCTATAGCTAACATTTGTACACCAAATATATGTTCAGCAACACTTTCGATTCTTTCCCTTTGAACGTTCCAACTTTTCCAACCTGTTCTAATAATATTTTTTAGTCTATTGCAAATTACATAGTAATTAATAACATTTTTTTCTTTTGACATAAACATCCTCTTTCTAGAAAAATATTATATTATTTTGAATAAACTGAGTCAAGATTTTATCCACGTTATTTTATTGACAAAAATAATTAATTGTAGTTATAATACAGACGAGATAATTAAAATATATCTTAAAAAATGAAAGGAGTTTATTAGAATGGAAAAATTTAATAAAATTGTTGAAAAATATGAAGTACCTTTATGGCAAGCTGTAGTATCAATATGGTTTTTTATAGAATATTTTTGCAATAAAGAAGTTGATTCGCTTTTTGGCGATGGAGTATTTTGGGCCGTTTTTGCATTACTTGAAGTTATAAAAATAAAAATGAAAAGCAAAAAAAAAATAAAAATCCACTAGTTCAACTAGTGGTTTTTATGTAGCCCTATAAGGGCATATTACTGGCTGACTCCACATGGA
>CANQSL010000030.1 GCA_947626515.1 uncultured Bacilli bacterium | reverse complement strand
AAGATTATTCTCAAGACGGAATTAAACATCTTAACATTTTTGATTTTCTAATGAATGATCAATTTTAAAATTTATGTGGTGCATATTGAAACTACAACAAATACTGTAGTAGCCACTCCAAGAGGCCTAATAGCAGTACTCGAAAATAATTATCAAGAGGATGGAACCATTTTAATTCCAGAAGTATTGCAACCTTATATGGGTGGAATAACAAAAATAGATAAAAAAATTAAATAATAAATATATAAATAATTTATTAATTTAAGTAAGCAATTAATTTTGCTTTTTTATTTGCTAGAATAAAAAGTATTTATTTTTATCTTTAAACAAATTATATAAGCATATAATTAAATGGTGATATAATGCTAGAAATGTTTAAAAGTTATTTAAATAAAGAAGATTATTATATTATTATTTATTCAAAATATATATATATTTATATGTATTTAGATATTTTAAAATTCACCGATAAATATATAAGCTTAAAATTAAATAAATTTATATTAAATATATATGGAAGTAATTTATTAATAACAAAATTAGAAAAAAATGAATTGTTAATTAAAGGTATTATTTCTAAGGTGGAAAAAGTTTATGAGTGATTATATAATTATAAGAGTAAAAAATAATATTAATAGATTTATAGATAAATGTAATAAATATAAATTAGAATTATTAAATGTAAATTATATAAATAAAGATGAAATACTTGTAAAAATAAAAAAAGAAAATTTAGATATGATAAAGAAATATAATTATTATAGTGATATTACTGAAGATAAAAAAGTAGGTTTAGATTTGATTTTAGATAAAATTATAAATTTAAAATATATAGTAATTGGTTTTATAATATGTTTAATTTTGATGTCTTTATCATCTAAAGTAATATTAAAAATAAATGTAATACATTCAAATAAAAATATTAGAGAATTATTAATCAGTGAATTAAATAATTATGGTATTAAAAAATTTAGTATAAAGAAAAATTTTTATGAATTAGAAAAAATAGAAAATAAAATATTAGAAGAAAATAAAGATAAATTAGAATGGATAAGTATTAATAATATTGGAATGACTTATGAGGTTAGAATTGAAGAAAGAATATTAGATAAATATGAAAAAGAATCAGATTATTGTAATATAATATCTACTAAGGATGCAATGATAACTAGTATATATAGTACAAATGGAGAAAATTTAGTTAATGTAAATGATTATGTAAAAAAGAATGATATTTTAATTAGTGGGAATATTTTATTTAATGAAGAAAATAAAGGCACTACATGTGCAAAAGGTACAATATATGGAAATGTTTGGTACAATGTTACAGTTAATTTAAATAAATTTTATGAAAAAAAGGAATATACAGGTAAAACTAGATATAATATTAAAATAAATAATAAAATTTTGTTAAAAAATAAGTTTATAAAGTTTGATAAAGATTATCTTATAAAAAATAAATTTTTTTCAATATATAAAGAAAAAGAATATGTTATAAAAAAATATAAGTATAGTGAAACAGAAGCTGAAAAAACGGCATTAGAAGAAGTGACTAATAAATTTAAAGATAAATTAAATGATAAAGGTACTATAATAGATAAAAAAGTTTTAAAAAAAGAAATCAATAATGATTATATATATATGGAAGTATTTGTTATAACTAATGAAATTATAAGTAAACAAGAATAAAAAAGTAATTTTTTCGTGTAATAATATAAATAATTTTTTATAAAAGATATTATATATTAAAAAATAAATGAAAAAGTTTTGAAAAAATAGTTAAATAATAGTACAATAATAATATATAAGTATTTTTAATAATAATGAAGTAATAGATTAGAGTGATTTTATGATACCTAGAGAAATTAGTGTAGTATTAAGAGAAATATGGCCCATGTTACTTTTATTTATAATAGTTTTATCTACTTTGAGAATAATAGATTCGATTCTTAATAAAAAGAAAATGCTTTTATATAAGGATTTACTTACTTTGGTTTTTATTTTGTACATGTTTTTATTATTTGAATTAGTTACAACTACGGATTTTGAATCATATTCTAATAATTTTATACCATTAAAAGAAATAATAAGATATAATTATACTAGTTCTTTATTTTTTAAAAATGTAATAGGAAATGTGTTATTATTTATACCATTTGGTTATTTTGTTAATTATTTTTTAAAAAATAAAAAGATATATATAACGATTATTAGTACGCTCATTACATCTTTAAGTATAGAAATAATACAAATGAATATTGGTAGAAGTTTCGATATCGACGATATTATACTAAATTTATGTGGATCAGTTATAGGCTGTTTATTATTTAGATTATCGATTATATTATCTAAAAAAATACCTAAAGCTTTAAAAAAAGAATGGATATATAATTTAATATGGATTATTGCAGTATCTTGTTCAGTTATTTTTATATTTAATTATTATAAATTATGGAGGTAAGATGAATACAAATTATGAAATTATAGATGAATATGGGTATGAAAATTATGATTATTTATATGATGTATTAAATTATACTATAAAAAAACTTAATGTAAAAAATTCTATATTTGATATAATATTTATAGATGATGATAGAATTCATGAAATTAATAAGGACTATAGAGGAATTGATAGACCTACTGATGTAATATCTTTTGCTTTAAATGACAATAAAAAAATTGATACAGTATTAAATTCATTAGGTGATATATTTATATCAATACCTAGAATGAAAGAACAATCTATAAGTTATAATCATAGTGAGAAAAGAGAACTATCCTTTTTAGCTGTGCATGGATTGCTTCATCTTTTAGGTTATGATCATATCGATAAAAAAGATGAAAAAATAATGTTTGATTTACAAGAAGAAATATTAAATGAATTAGGAATAAATAGGTGATTATATGTTTGAAAAATTAAAGGAATTGATAGATAATAGCTATTCAATATATTCTAAATATAAAGTAGCATGTATAGTTAAAATGAAAGACGGTACTTTATTTGAAGGGGTTAATATAGAAAATCCTTCATTTAAAGATGGTTTGTGTGCAGAGCAGGTTGCGATAGGCAGTGCTATAGCTGATGGTTATAAAAAAGGAGATTTTGATAAAATATATTTATTAGGAGATTCTGCTTATGCAATAACGCCTTGTTTTTTATGTAGACAAGTAATACTTGAATTTTTTGAAGATGAAAATGAAGTTATTTCTTTTACTGAGAATGGAAAAGAAAAAGTATTTTTAATAAAAGATCTATGTCCACATGCTTTTTCAGAAAAGGAGTTAAATAATGATAAGTGAATTAAAACAATTGTTGAGTAATTCTTATACTCCAAATGACAGTTTATGTTTTGCAGCTATAGTAATTATGAAAGATGGTACTATTTTTAAAGGAGTTACAGTAAAAAACGCAATTTTTAGAGATGGAATATATGCAGAACAGATAGCTATTGCTAGAGCAGTAACTAAAGGATATAAAAAAGGAGATTTTGATAAAATTTATATGATGGTAGGTTCAAATAATATAAATGATTTGAAATATTTAAATAGAAGTATTATAACTGAATTTTTTGAACCAGAAAAAAGTATTATATTATATACTTTAGATGAGACTAATAGAGTTTTGAAAGTAGGAAATTTATATAATAATATTTATTAGGAGGTAGTATTATGAAAAGTGGTTTTGTAAGTATAATTGGCAGACCAAATACTGGTAAAAGCACATTATTGAATAAGATTATAAATAATAAAGTAGCAATAGTTAGTGATGTAGCTGGAACAACTAGAAATACAATACATGGGGTTTATAATGAACCTGATTTACAAATAGTATTTGTTG
Source organism: uncultured Bacilli bacterium (assembly GCA_947626515.1). Taxonomy (GTDB): domain Bacteria; phylum Bacillota_I; class Bacilli_A; order RF39; family UBA660; genus UMGS1124. Next base: position 14,681 of record CANQSL010000030.1, on the reverse strand, counting down.
ATACACCAGGAATACATAAGCCTAAAGATAGATTGGGAAAAGAATTAAATAAAGAAGCCTATGGTTCTTTAGAAAGTATAGATGCAATTTTATTTGTAGTTGATGCTTCAACTGGATTAGGTCGTGGAGATGAATTTATTATAAACGCACTTAAAAATAATGACGTACCTGTAATATTAGTATTGAATAAAATAGATAAGTTAAATAATGAAGGAATATTAAAAGCAATAAATACATATAAAGATCTATATGATTTTGCTGAAATTGTACCTATTTCGGCTCTAAAAAAAGACAATTTAGATAGATTGATAAAAGTAATAAAAGATTATTTAAAAGATTCAGTAAAGTATTATGATGATAATATAATAACAAATCAAAGTAAAGAGTTAATTGCAAGTGAATTTGTAAGAGAAAAAATATTAGAATTGACTAAAGAAGAAGTCCCTCATTCAATCACTTGCGTTACTACAAAATATGAAGAAAAAACTAATATAATAAATATATATGTTGATATTATTGTTAATAGAGATTCTTTAAAAAAAATAATAATTGGACATAAGGGTAGTATGTTAAAAGAAATTGGTTCTAGAGCAAGGGTAGATTTGGAAAATAAATTTCATAAACAGATATATTTAGAGTTATATGTTAAAACAATTTTAAATTGGAGAGATAAAGAAAAATATTTAAAGGATTTAGGGCTTTTTTATGAATAGTAGTGTTAGTAGAGAATATTTAAGACATTTAATAGATTCTAAAGGAAATGTAGATATCATAAATGATTATATCAAATCAAAGAATATAACTTTAGATATTTATGAAAATGCAATAAAAGAATATATTTTGTATTTAAAAGAGGAAGCTAGTAAGGGAAATATAGATAAGTTATATTTAGAATATACATTAAAATGTAATAATTTTAGTCTAAATAAGCCTACTAGAAGAAAATTTGCTGAAAAAATTATTAATATTATTAATAATTATATAAAAGAACAAAAATATAATATAAAAGAATATATAGAATTAAATGGTATAAATTATAGTGAGTTTAAAAAATTTATAAATAGTTATAAAGAATATTATTTAAAAGATTTTGAATTAGATATATTAAAAGCTTTTCTTAAAAGAGAAAATGATTTTAATAATGATAATATAGAAAAAGTAAAAATAATTATAAATAAAATAAATAACGATTTAAATAATGTTAGAACTTATAATATTTTTGATTATTTTATTGATATAGGATGGAGTGATACTTTATTATTATATTATTTAAATAATAATAAAGAGATGTTTAACGATTGTATAAATAATGTAAGATTATATTTTGATAAAAATTATGTTAATGATAAATATAAATTAAAATATACTGACTTTATAAATTTTATAAAGAGAGATTATAAAGATTACAATAAAAAAACTATAGATAATATTATTACTTGTATGAATAAATTTAATATTCCTTATAATTATAAATTATTTAAAAATATAATAGGTAATGAAAAATTTAAAAAATTAGCAAATATTGAATAATTTATAATAAATATACCCAATATATATTTAGAAAGGGTTGGGTATAGTGGAAAAAAAAGAATTATGGGAATTATTTAAAAAAACAGGAAAAATAGAATACTATTTAGAATATAAAAAGAAGTGATATTTTGAAAGAAGTAGAAGGATTTATAATAAATGAGATTTCATATGGTGAGACTTCTAAAATAATTAGTGTATTTGCTAAAGATAAGGTTTATGGAATAATGGCAAAAGGTGCAAAAAGTATAAAAAATAGCAATAGATATGCTACTACTAAATTTACTTATGGAAGATTTATTATAATAGAAAAGCAAGATAAATTAAGTATTTTAAAAGAAGCAAGTGTTATTGAGGATTTTACAAATATAAAAACTGATTTAACATTAATAAGTTATTTAAATTATATTGTGGAACTTACTAGTCAAGTTTTAAAACAGACAGAAAAAATAGAATCTTTATATAATTTATTTATGAGTTTGATAAAAAAATTAAATTCTAAATTAAATCCAAAAATTTTGACTAATATATATGAATTGAAATTATTAGATTATTTAGGTGTTGGAATTAATTTTGATAGTTGTAGTGTTTGTGGTACAACTCATAATATAATAACAATAGATGGTGATGTTGGTGGATACGTGTGCAAAGAATGTTATAGAGAAGGACCTATTTATGATGATAAGACAATAAAGATGTTGAGAATGTATTATTTAATCGATATTGATTCCATTAAAGAATTTAAGATAAATGACTCAATTATAAATAATATTGATAATTTTATAAATACTTATTATGATAGATATACTGGATTATATGTTTATAGTAAAAAATTTTTAAAAGATATTTTAGAAATGTAAAAAAGGCTTAAAGCCTTTTTATTTATTTAAAAAATCTAAATTGAATACTTCGTAATCTGAGTCAGTTTTTTCCGATATCTTTTTATAAGTTTCATCATTCTTTAAAGATTCTTTATTAATTTGGGATTCTTCAATAGATTCAGTTAATCCAGTACTTGTTAAGTCAGAATCATCTATATCTATAGCTTTAACTAACTCTTCAAATGTTGTGTCTCCATTTATTACTTTTGTCAAACCATCTTGTAACATTGTTATTGTTCCAGATCCATATACTAATTTTCTCAATTCTTCTTTTTTCAAATTATTAGTTATAGCATCTCTTACACTTTGATTTAAAAGTAGTACTTCGTGAATTGGAAGACGTCCTAAATAACCATTGTGACATTTATCACAACCTTTTGCTTCATATACTTCATTAATATCTAAATTTAAGCTTTTTTTAAAAATTTCTTTTTCATATTGATTAGTTTTTCTTGTCCCTCTACAATATGGGCATAGTTTTTTAGTTAATTTTTGACTAATAATCCCTGTTAAAGCTGTACCTAATAAATATCTCTCGATATTCATATCTAAAAGTCTTTCAATAGTATTTAAAGCACTATTCGTATGGATTGTTGATAAAACTAAGTGTCCTGTTATAGATGATCTAACTGCTATTTTAGCTGTTTCTTCATCTCTTATTTCTCCTATCATTATGATATCAGGGTCTTGACGCAATATACTTCTTAAACTTGCAGCAAAGGTTAAACCAATATCACTTATAACTTGTACTTGATTAATTCCAGGTATATTCATTTCTATTGGGTCTTCAACTGTTATTATATTTCTATCAATTGTATTTAATTTTTGTAAGATTGAATAAACTGTTGTTGATTTACCACTACCAGTAGCACCTGTTACTAATATGATACCATTAGGTTCTCCCATCATTTTATTTAATTTTTGTAAATTACTTTCACTAAAACCTAATGTTTCGATACCTTGACTACTCATTGAATAATCTAAGACACGGACTACTATATTTTCACCTAAATTAGTTGGCAAGGAACTAACACGCAAATCTACGGCTTTATCTTGTATTGTTTGTTTTATTGCACCATCTTGAGGTATTCTACTTTCTGTTATATTCATTCCAGCAAGGATTTTTATTCTTGTAATCATATTTCTCTTAACGTAATCGGGAACTTGTGTATATAATCTTAATTCTCCATCAATTCTAATTCTAATATCTATTCCGGTTTCAGTTGGATTAAAATGGATGTCTGATGCTCTATTATTTATTGAATCTATTATTATTGAATTTACGATATCAGTAATAGCAACATTTTGGTAATCGTATGTTTTCATAATTTCTACGTTACTACTACTGGTGTTAGTGTCTGAAGAATTAGCAGCTGTTTCATCATTTTGAGGTCCAACTAATTCGCTGTATAAAGAATTCGATTCATCCATTTTATCCCTCCTTATTCTAAAGATAATTATATAATATTTTCATTATAAAAACAATAATTATTGAAAAATAAATATAAGTAGTATATAATAAAAAAAGAAAAACGAGGAACTAGAGGAGTAAGTAAAAAAATTATTTAAAGAGAGTTAATGTTTGGTGTAAATTAATAATAATAATTACTGAAGGTTGCTAGGGAGTTTGTTATCATATGATAACCGTATTATATGCGTTAAATATATAAAGGGTATAATATTAAATTATAAAATAAGGTGGTACCGCGGGAAAACTCGTCCTTAAAATTGGACCAGTTTTTTTATTTGGAGGAAATATGAATGAAAATATAATAAGATTTTATGTACTTGCTAATGTATTAAAAAATAAATTACGAACAGGATGGCTTGATTTGAAAATATCAAAAGAACGAGTCGAATCTATAGCAGAACATATTTATGGAACACTTATTTTAGCAATCATTATATATGGAGAATATAAAATTGATATTGACATGTATAAAGTACTTAAAATTCTAATACTTCATGAAACAGAAGAAATTTTAATGCCAGACTTTAGTCTTCAAAATGGAATAAGCCATGAAAAAAAATTAGAAATGGGCAAAGAGTCAGTTAGAAAGTCAACTGAAGGTTTAATATGTCAAAGTGAAATAGAAACATTATTGAATGAATTTAATGAACGAAAGACAAGAGAAGCTATATTTGCATATTATATTGATAAAATAGAATGTGATTTTCAAGCTAAATTATATGATTTAGAAGAAGTTATGAATTATGAAAATGCGTTTAATGATATAAGTACCTTTGGAAATAAAGAATTAGCAGATAAAGTTAGAAGAGATAGTAAGAATGCTAGTGATTTTTGGCTAGAATTTGATAAAATAATATATAAAGATAGTCAAATATTTACATCTTTATTAAATGATATTCAAAAATTGGATAAAGATAATTATAATAAAATTTTAAATTTAACTAAATAAAAAATTATAGAAAGAGGATTAATATGTTAGATAAAAAATATAATCATTTAAATGTAGAGAATGGTAAATATGATTTTTGGTTAAAAAATAAATATTTTGAAGCAGGAAAGGATATAGATAAGATTCCGTTTACAATAGTAATTCCACCTCCAAATGTAACAGGAAAACTTCATTTAGGACATGCTTGGGATACTACTTTACAAGATATTATTATAAGATATAAAAAAATGTGTGGATATGATGCTTTATGGCTTCCTGGTATGGATCATGCTGGAATTGCAACGCAGGCAAAAGTAGATAAAAAGTTAAAGGATATGGGAATAAATCCTAGAGATATGGATAGAGAAGAGTGGTTGAAAGTTGCTTGGGACTGGAAAGAAGAATATGCACAAAATATTCATAGTCAATGGGCTAAATTAGGGCTTGCTTTAGATTATTCAAAAGAAAGGTTTACTTTAGATGATGGTCTTAGCAAAGCTGTAAAGAAAGTTTTTGTAGATTTATATAATGAAGGATTAATTTATAGAGGAGAAAAAATAATTAATTGGGATCCTTTAGCAATGACAGCATTATCTAATGAAGAAGTTATTTATAAAGATGTTAAAGGTGCTTTTTATCATTTAAAATATTTCATTGAAGGAACAGAAGAATATTTAGAAGTAGCAACTACAAGACCTGAAACTTTATTTGGAGATACAGCAGTTGCTGTAAATCCTAATGATAAAAGATATAAAAAATATATTGGCAAAAATGTTATTTTGCCGATTGTCAATAAAGCTATTCCAATAATAGCAGACGAACATGCGGATCCAGAATTTGGAACAGGGGTTGTTAAAATAACTCCTGCACATGATCCTAATGACTTTGAAGTGGGGAATAGACATAACTTAGAAAGAATTGTTGTAATGAATCCCGATGGTACTATGAATGAAAATGCTTTACAGTATAATAAAATGGATAGATTTGATTGTCGTGACAAAGTTGTAGAAGATTTAAAAAAGCTAGATATTTTAATAAAAATAGAACCTATTGTTCATTCGGTTGGTCATAGTGAACGTACTGACGTTATGGTAGAGCCATATTTATCAAAGCAATGGTTCGTAAAAATGCGTCCACTTGCTGATAGAGTATTAGAAAATCAAAAGGATAAAAATACTAAGGTTAATTTTATACCTAAAAGATATGAAAAGACGATGAATCACTGGATGGAGATAACTTATGATTGGTGTATTTCAAGACAACTATGGTGGGGACATAGAATACCAGCATGGTATAAAGGCGATGAAGTATATGTAGGAATTGAAGCTCCAAAAGGGGAAGGGTGGATTCAAGATAAAGATGTATTAGACACATGGTTTTCTAGCGCACTATGGCCTTTTAGTACATTAGGTTGGCCAAATGAAACTTCAGATTATAATAGATATTATCCAAACGATGTATTGGTTACAGGCTATGATATAATTCCATTCTGGGTTAATAGAATGACTTTTCAAGGATTGCATTTTACTGACAAGAGACCTTTTAAGTATTGTTTAATACATGGGCTTATAAGAGATAAGTTAGGTAGAAAGATGTCTAAATCTTTAGGTAATGGAGTTGATCCTATGGATGTTATTGAAGAATATGGTGCTGATTCTTTGAGATTCTTTTTAACTACAAATTCTGCTCCAGGGCAAGATTTAAGATATGATGAAGAAAAAGTAAAGTCAACTTGGAATTTTATAAATAAGTTATGGAACGCATCGCGTTATGTGTTAATGAATTTAGAGAATTTTACAAAAGACGATTATATACAAAATAATTTATCTTTAAGCGATAAATGGATACTAAATAAAAGAGACAATATAGTAAAAAGTATAAGAAAATCAATGGATAAATATGAATTTCATAATGTTGGTAATGAATTATATAAATTTATATGGGAAGATTTTTGCGACAAATATATTGAATTATCAAAAGCTGATATGAATAATACTACTAAAAGTGTACTAATAGATGTTTTAACAGATATATTAAAAATGTTGCATCCATTTATGCCATATGTAACAGAAGAGATATATCAAATGTTACCAATTAAAGAAGCTGAATCAATTATGATTTCATCATATCCTTCATGTAATAAAGTAAGATTTAATGAAGAAAGTGAGATAATAGATAAAGTATTAGTAGATATTTTGAATATAAGAAATTTAAAAGCTAGCAATAATATTGGTAAAAACGCTTACATTAAATTAGAAGTTAAAGATGAGTTATCAAGTATTTATAAATCTCAATTAAAAATAAAAGATGAATTTATTATTACTGAAAATAAAAATACTTTAAAGCAAAATTATAAATCTAATTTTGTAAATATTACTTATTTTTATGAAGGTGAAGAAAATAATACAAAAATAAATGACGAAATAAAAAAATTAAAAGAGTCTATTTTAAGGAGAGAAAAATTATTATCTAACGAAAATTATGTAAATAAAGCTCCAAAAAATATAGTAGAACTAGATAGAAAAAAACTAGATGATGAAAAAGAAAGATTGAAATATTTGGAAACTAATAATTAACACTTAATAATTTTAAGTGTTTTTTACTTGAATTAAAATCGATTGTTATTTATAATTAAAATAGAGAGGAGTATATATGTATAGTGATCAATATATATCAGGAGGTTTTATTTCTAATATTATTTCAATGATATTAAAAATGAGTTTTGTATTTTTAATTATATCAGTTATTTTATTAGTTTCTTATTATATAATTTTTGAAAAATGTGGTAAAAAAGGATGGCAATCTTTAATTCCAATTTATAATATGTTAATTATAATGGATATTGTAAATTTGCCAAGATGGAATATATTATTATATTTAATACCAATTGTTAATATATATATTATGTTTAAAGTTAGTATAGCCTTAGCTAAAAGAATGGGCAAAGATACAGGATTTGGCATATGCTTAGCTATTTTTCCAATAATTTGTTATCCAATACTTGCTTTTTCTAAGAGTAAACCAATAGAAAATAATGAAGGCAATCAGAATAATTTTGCAGAACAAAATAATTCTTTTAATAATCCAACGGAATCTATGAATTCAATGCCAGGTATTCCTTCAATTGAACCAAATAATACAAACAATATACCTACATTTAATCAAGATGCCGATTCTAATATAAATACTGCAGTTTTTAATAATGAAAATAATGCTAATGCTTTTTCTTCAAATTCAAATAATCAAGTTGGACAAAATATGCCCTCAGCTAATGCATTTGGTCAAATACCTAATAATAATATAAATGTTCAAAATTCTAATCCGGTTTCATCCATGAACGCTTTTAATCAAAAGCCTAATTTAGAAAATATAGATAATTTACAACAGCAAAATTCAAATGCGTTTAATCAAAACTCAAATATAGATAATCAGCCTAATTTAGGTTCTTCTTTGTCTACAAGTAATAACACAAATGTAAATACAAATGCATTTAATCAAGTACCTGATAATTCCCAACAAAATAATAATATGTAAAGGATAAATAGATATGAATTTTTGTTCAGAAGGGTATATGACTGTATATGAAATTATTGGAAAGTGTCTAACAATAGCAAAAATTATTATTCCTTTAATTTTAATAGGTTTAGGTACAGTAGATTTTTATAAAGCTGTCACAAGTAGTAAAGATGAAGATTTAAAAAAGAGTGCTAAAAGTTTTATAAGGAGAATTATAGCCGGTGTAGTAATATTTTTAATACCAACTTTAGTATTATTAATCTTTGATATTGTAAATCTTAACAAAAGTGAAAATAGTTGTGTTTATGAATGTATTTTGGATTTAAAATGTAATGTACGAGTTAGTCAAAAAAATCAAAATATACCTAACAATAATGGTTCAATTGTATCAAATTGTACAATAGAAAATAGTAACTGTATCAGTAATGCTATATTTATAGAAGAATAGGTGGAAGTATGAAAAAGAATAAATCAAAAGATTCTAATATAATTAATTGGGTTGATAATCACAAAAAAATAATAATTATATCAGGAATAATAGTTGTTGTTTTAATTATAGCAAGTATATTAATAATTAATTATTTTAAAGATAGTAGTATAAGTATTGAGATTGGCAAAAATAATATAAATTATATTTATGCTCCAGGAAATGAAACAATAGCTAAAATGAATTTAAATGATAGTGCAACTTTAAAAATTTTAGTAAATAAAAATAAGGAAAATTTAGTAAAATGTTATTCTACAAATGAAAATATTGTTTCATTTGTAGATAAAACCACTTTTAAAGCACAAGCTTTAGGAGAAACAGAAATTTATTGTGAACTTTTAAATAATAAATCAAATAATATTAAAGTTAAGGTAGGAAATTAATATGAGGAATATAAAAATATTTTTATTATTAATAATTGGTACTTTTATATATTTAAATGTTGATGCTAAAGTATACCCTGAATTAAATAAGTATGATTTGAATAATTGGCAAAAAGTAGAACTAGAATTAGATGGCTCTTTACCAATGATAACTGATATTACTGAAACTCAAGATCATAATTATTTAATGTTAGCATTGTATAAAGAATCAAACGAATTAATTCCAGGAGTTGATTCGGAGGGAAATGCTACTAGTGGTACTTGGCAACAAGATCATTCTAAAATTATTAAATATGATAATAATTTTAATAAAATTTTTGAGAAAAATTTTTATGTATTATTGAATTCTAGTAATCCTAATGAGATGGCACCTACAACAGGAACAACTTTAAATGGTATTATGGAATTAAAAGATGGTTCCTTTATAACTTTTGGATATACTTTTGGATTAACTAGAGAAAATTATTCTTTAGGCGGACAAGACGATAATTTTGATGCAATTTATGCACGATTTGATAATGATGGAAATGAATTATATAGAAAACATTATTATAATCAAGGTGTTGATCAAGCTATAGGAGGAGTTGCTCTAGAAAATGGTGGATATGTAATTAAATATTATTATGTAGCAACAAAAATATCTGCAACTGAAGTAAAGAAACCTACTGATTTCGAAACCAATAGTGAAGAAAAATTTTACTATGTAGTTTACGATTCAAATAATCAAATAATAGATTCTTTTAGTGAAGCTGAAGAGGAAAAGTTAAATCAGTTAATGGTAATTGATAAAGAAAAGTTAAGTGAAATGAAATATGAGGTAACTGCTCCTATAAGAACAAAAGAGCAAAGAGATACATTTAAGGGATTAAACTTTGCTGGAAATGAAATAATTAAGTCTACAAAAAATCATTCATTATTGATTAGAGATTCAGCAAATAATACAGTGAATAGTTTAGATTTAATAAATAAGTCAATAGGAGAAGCATTTTTATTTTTTAATGACAATTCATTTTTAATTTATGATACGTTATATGATGAAAATTTTAACAAAATTTCAGAATTTTATGGAGTTCCTGGCAAAAATAAAGATTCTGCTATAAATGATGTGTTTGATCATTATTTTGTAGCTTCTGACGGAACAATAATTGCCTATGAATATCACGATTATCATACTAACCAAACAAATGTAAATTTACATAGAGAATCAGGAAATTTATTGTTTATTAATAGACCAATTTCTCAAGATAGTACAAATAACTTCGATGCAAATTTCATAATTGGAGGAAAAAAGATTAATTATAATTTAGGAACTTTTGTAGAAAATGACAGAACATATATTAATTTAAATAATTTATGTAGTGCAATGAATTGTACTTATACTAGATCAAGTAAAAATAATAATCAATTAATTATAAGATTTGATATATTGAAAGGAAATGCTCAAATACCAGAAAATTTTCAAACTTATAGAGTAAGATATGCTCCAACATATACTATTACACATGAAATAGGTTCTAAAGTATACAAAAGTTACTTTGAAATACCACATGGTGCAATATTTATTTTAAGAAGTCCAACATTTAAATCTGATTCAGTTGATGTAACTAGCAAAGAAATAAATGGTCAAGTATATGTACCTTTAAGATTTATTTCTGAAGCTTTGGGAAGATATGTAGAATATATTCCAGAAGGAGAGGATGGAAAGCCTACAATAACTATATCAGCTCAAGGAGAAGGGGAGTTTTATAATAAATATAGTGTAGGAATATCATATTCAAATTTAAATCAATACGAAGTATTAACTGATGATTTAGAATATAATGATGAGGTAATAACACTTACGTCTAAGCCTCTTTATGCTTATAGTTTAGATAAAGCTAATAATACAGTTATAAATAAAGAAACAACTATTTTTTATCCATTTAATACTATGGATTTAGATAGAGAAGATCACGATGAAAATTCGTATGATTTATATAATACAAGTTATTTATATGATAGAGTAGCAACATGGGATGGAATATTTGTAGCAAGAAACAATAGTATTCACAAAGAAGAATTTACGAATGCAGCTGACAATGCTGAATATTATAAAGAGATGGTTGTAACTACAGTAGCTATATCAAATATTGAAGGTTATCCATTTATAAGAATGATTAATTTAAAATAACAATGAATTTTATTTCATTGTTTTTTTTAATTATGATATAATAAATTTCATATTTTTAATAAATAAAGAAGGAGTCGAGTTATGGCGATAAACGGACTTATTAAAGAAAATATAGAAATATATAAAGATATTATAAAATCTTTAGCAAAACTATGTGAAAATATAGAAATAAGTGAAAATCCATTTGATATATTTAATACTTTTAATTATATGTGTTTAAATGGCTATTTATCATTTGATAAGAATTATTCTTTTAATATAACTAAAGGCATTTTTAAGCTTGATGATTTGGGTTACATTCCTATTGATTTTGAAGGGATGGTGTTATTATCTGGGTATGGTGTTTGTAGACATACAACTGATTTTCTAAGACATTTATTTTGTAAATTAGGATACAATTCATCACAGATATTCGTATATAATCCTCTACTTAAAATAAATGTTATTAATCCAAGAATAGATTTTACAAAAGAAGATTTAAATAAATATTTAGATAATATATATAAAAATATTAATTTATTTAGTAAAAGAAAAGAAAAATATTTATTAAATTATAATAAAGCGACAGTAGAAGTAATATATTTACCTTCTGATGCTATGGTTAATCATACAATGAATATAATAAAAGATAAAAGTTCTTTAAAAATTCATATATTTGATACAACATATCAAGCTATAGGTAAAAAACTAAAAAATAATTGTATTAAATTAATAAGTAAAAATTATTATCATTTAAATTATGTAGAAAAAATTGAAATAGAAAATAAATATTGTAAAACAAATTATGATAAAGGATTATCTTTATATAAAAGATATAATACAGAAAATGATTATGAATCTAAATTAGATAAAGATTTACTAAAAATTGTTTCAGAAGATTTTTATCAATGCAATAAAGACAAATATTATACTGTTTATGAAAATCAAAAAAGATTAATAAAAAAATTATCAGATAATTCTGATAATTAATCACTATTAATAATAATATCACATAATTCATTAAATGAAATTCCTTCATTTAATGCTGCTTGAGGAAGTAAACTAGTAGGTGTCATACCAGGTAAAGTATTGGCTTCTAAGCAATATATATCATTATTTTTATCCATTAAGAAATCTATTCTAGAATATGCACCTAAATGTAAAGCATTATGTACTTCTAATGCTTTTTTTTGTAATAAATTTGTAATTTCATTAGTTATTTTAGCTGGACATTCTTCTATAGTATTTCCTTTTTTATATTTATTTTCATAATCGTAAAAACCTTTAATTGGTTTAATTTCTATAACAGGTAAAGCTTCTTTATTTAAAATTCCAACTGTAAATTCACGGCCTTCTATTTTATCTTCAATGATAATTTCATTTTCATACTTTTTAGCTTTTTTTATAGCTGAATTTAAATCATCAAAGTTATTTACAATAGAAATTCCTATACTTGATCCAGTTGAACATGGTTTAACTACGCATGGATATTTAATATTTTCAATATTATAATTACTGCTAAAATTAATATATTTCCAATTTGGAGTAAGAATTTTATTTTGTTGCATTATTTTTTTTGCAATATCTTTATGCATAGCGAGCATACTTCCAAGTGCATTAGAACCTGTATATTTAATGTTATATATATCCAAAAGAGATTGTAGCTTGCCATTTTCACCAATTTCACCATGTAATGCTAAAAAAACTTTATCAGCATCTATACAATATTCTATAATATCATCATTTATTAAATATTTATCTTTTTTTTGTTTTTTTAAATTAATTAAATTAGGTTCTTTATCTGGAATATTAAAATTGTATCTAAAACTTTCTTTATTATTATGATATGAAGTATCAAAATCTTTATTTAATTTTCCTAAATATAAATCTAATAACATAACATCATGACCATTTTCAATCAAAGCGTTTGCAACTAAAGCGCCAGAACATAATGATACATTTCTTTCAGGACTTAAACCTCCTGCTAAAACTATTATTTTCATTTATTCACCTCTATTAATTATATTGCTTATGAATTATATTTTATGATGATTACTTATTTTTATCATCTTCTAGTCCTTTTTTAATTCCTTTAGCAATATTTTCAGCAACTTTTCCAACACTAGGAGCCATTTTTTCCATTTTCTCTTTCATTATAGGCATACTTTGTTGAGTTGTAAATGCCATAATTTTCCTTTTTTTAGAAAATAAATAAATTACTCCAGATTTTATAAAAGTTCCAGTTATTATAAAAAAGCCAAACATAATTAAAAGTATAGATATTATACAAGAAAAAACTTTATTTCTGTAAATTCCATAATTTATTTGTTCCACTAAATTACAATACTTTGAAGTTAAATTATTTTTCTTATATTCATTACTATTACAATAATCAAAGCTAGGATCTAATGCTCTTGTAATAATTTTTAAATCATATTCTTCACCATCAGTGTATTCTGCAAAATTGGAAAATTTTATACCTTTATCAACAAGTTCTTTTCTTTTATTTTCTAATATATTTTTTTCTTTTTCTAATTGAGAAGTTAATTCTAATTCTTTTTCATTAGAAAAAGATTTTTTTATATTTATTATACCTAAAGTAATTAAAGCACCTCCTATTATTAGTCCTATAACTAATAATACTATTGCAAATTTACTAATTCTTTTTTGATTTTTTTGATATTCTTCTTCATTTAAATATTCATAATTACTATCCATACAATATACCTCTCTTTTTTAAAAATTATATCACGTATAATACTGATTAGTAAATGGATGAAGTTGTAAATCATTTATAAGTTAAGTTTTCCAGGGCAAAAATGTTAAGTAAAGAACATTTGATAGTTGGATGAGCCTCTATCTTTATAGATTGGGGTGGTTTTTTTAATGAATATGTTGGTTTAGAATATGAAAAATATCATTTAAATTGTAATGCAGAAAATTATATTGAGAAAGCTATAGCTAGTGGATTGTCAGTAGTAAAAAAACCTGTTGTCGGAGGTGTATTAGTCTGGCAAAAAGGAAAAACTTTATCAGGAAGTGATGGAGCAGGACATGTAGCTGGTTGTATTGATGTTGATGATGTAAATAATCCAACAAAAATTAAAACATCTGAATCAGGCTATGGAAGTAAAGCATTTTGGACTACTACAAGAACTAATATTAATGGTAATTGGGGAGCAGGAAAAGACTATATCTATAGAGGTTGTATTGTTCCTCCTAATTATGTTGCTCCTGTAATCTCAACACCTAATCAACCAGCATCTAATCCATCTAATGATGATATAATTTATAACGTTGTAAAAGGTGATACTTTATCAGGCATTGCTAAAAAATATG
>CANQSL010000029.1 GCA_947626515.1 uncultured Bacilli bacterium | reverse complement strand
CTTTCGGAAGTGTATTCTATCATATTTTCTTTAAAACCAGTTTTTTTATTAATGTCTACTCTAAGGGGTGCAGTTCATCAACTAGTGGTTTTTATGTAGCCCTATAAGGGCATATTACTGGCTGACTCCACATGGAGTCTTTTTTAGTCGGCCAACTGCCTTCTATACCTACACACCCTTAAAAGGGTCTTGATATTCTTTTATATTCCTTTCATCTGATATTTTATCTTCTATTTCTTGATTCTTTATATAATTTTTTATTGTCTGCTTGTTTAACCCTACTGTACTTACATAATATCCTTTTGCCCAAAATGTTCTTTGTCCATATTTATATTTCAAGTTTGAATGATTATCAAATATCATCAACGCACTCTTCCCTTTAAGAAATCCCATGAATTGTGATATACTCAATGTAGGTGGAATTTTTACAAGCATATGTATGTGATCTATACATGCATTTGCCTCTATAATTTCAACCTCTTTATAATCGCACAAACGTCTTAAGTATGTACCAATATCTCGTCGCAGCTTCCCATATATACTTTTTCTTCGATATTTTGGTATAAAAACTATATGATACATACAATTCCATTTGGTATGAGATAAGCTGCTCTCATCTGCTTCTCTACCTGTTTTTAGTTTTTTCATTTAATCCTCCTTTTGATTGAATTTGGTTGACCGACCATCTTCATTATATCAAAAGGAGAATTAAATGATTACTACGACGCTACTGCTATTATATTCATACCGGCATAGCCGGTAGTTTTTTGTTTGACCTTAATGGTCAAACATAATAAAAATGTTAAGAAGTTTTTTTCTTAACATTTTCTAATTTTCCTAAACAAAATATATTATCTCTTTTTAATATTAATTCTTTTTGGTTAACAGCTTTTAATAGTGCAATTATTTGATTTATTAACTCATCCGTTGTTGAATATACATTATATTTATAATTTTTAAACTTTGATATTTTTTTATCATCGTTTTTTATAAAATAATAAATATCCTTGTTTTGACTTATTGCCCATTTCATTTCTACATTTAATAAAAAATTGCTATTACTTAAATTGCATATTACTATATCGCTTTCATTGATTAAATCTTTTGCAAACTTATCTATAAAACTATTAGACATAGGCAAAATCAAAAAATAATCATGCATAAGTCCATGTTCTAACAAAGGCTTATATAAATCGTCTTTATAGTTAATTTTATCCGAATGCATAATATATACTTTTATTTTCATAATGTCACCTTATAAGGATTAGCTTTTGTGCCGTCTCCCTTTTCCCATAAAATATTATTTTTTAAAACAATAACAGGTCTTATATATATAGTTTCATCATTTGAATCAGCACCATATAATTTTCCATTAATTCCATTAAATACGAACATACTAGCCGTATCCATTGGTGTTATCGTCCACCAATTTAAACCTACTGCATTTTGATTTAAATAATTTGTAGTTATTTCTGAAATAGTCTCATAAGTACTTCCAGATAAAGCTACTTCATCGGCTGTTAAACCACCAACATAAGATTCTATTATTTTATCAACACAAGATAATTTAGGTTTTGCGTTATTTATATTAACTAACCTATCATGACTAAACAAATTACTTCCATTACCTGTTATATCATTACACCAATTATTTATAACAGTATTATTAAAGCCTTTTTGATTATACCATTCTTGCAAATAATTAAAAAAATTTTCAATATTAAATGAAGACATATTTAATACTCCTGATGAAGATGTTGATTCTGAACAAATACCATCATTTGCTAAAACTAGACTAATAGTCCCATTTCCAAGTATTCTAACAATTCTAAAGCAAGTATTATTTAATTCTAAATAATTATCGTCAACATTTCCTCTAAAATAATAGCTAACACCATAATCGTCATCTTTTATACTTAATTCTTTCTCTGTTTCTAAACTTATTTCTTTACCAGCTTCTGTTAAAGTCTTCTTCCTAAAAACTGTATCGTTTTTACTTTTTAAAGAGTTATCTAAGATATTATATGCCAATGTATTCTTTTCAAATGGATTTAAATCATCATTATTTCCAGATATTGTTAATTTTCCAGAAAATATATGTTCCATATCTACTCCTTGATCTTCAGTAGGAATAGATTTATAATTTACTTTAAGAGCATACGTATATGCATCTTTTTCATTATTTAATACTTGGTTATCAATCAATAAATTATCTGTTCTTGGATAAACTCCTTTTGATATAACTTCATAAGTATCAATTTTTGCTTGATCAATTGAATTTTTACCCTTATTTCTGTAAAGTGTATATTCAATATCCTTATACCTTTCAAAATCGTTATATACATCTGTAAGATATATGGAGAACGTAGCTTTTTCATTACTTATATTTTCTATAGTATATATTCTTATATTCTCATATCCAGGTTCAATTAAATTAGTAAAATTAGTTGTTGCCGAAAGCATATCCAATTCTACTAATGCAGTTTTAGTACCTTTTAAAGAAATAATTACACTACTAGAATTTGTATTTCCGACTATTCCTTTTTGATAATATGCAAAACTTATTGAAATCATAGTTATTCCTACGATTAAAATAGACAAAAAAATAATGCTTATAAACAACTTATTTTTTTTCATATCATCACTCTTCTATACTATATTTAGTCTATCATAATTTATATATTTAAGTCAATTTTCTAATTAATACTTTTTTCAAATTCATTAATAAATTTATTAATATCTCTTTTACTTGATATATTATTTATAATATTTTTAGGTAAAGCTTTTTTTCCATATAATATACCCCCAACAGTACATATTAATGATGAATAAATATTTCTTTTCCCATCTAAATTGCCAATAAAATTAAACATATCAATAAAAGAATTAGAATTTAATATAACATAAAAGACTATATTTAATATAGAAATGACATCATTGTCATATTTTAAATTATTATAATTTATATTTCCCTTTAATATATTTTTATATTTATTAATTGTATCTTTCTTAAAATAAGCTGGAAATGTTATATGCAAAGATTTATATTTATCGTGCGTATTTATTAAATTTAATAAATACTTATAATATATATATGCACCCAATATTACTAATTCATTTGTATTTGTAATTGATATAATTTTTAAAAAATTGTCAAAGTTTTCTTCTTGTTTTAAGCTATATAAAGTATATGGGACAACTCTACTAAAACAATAAGTTTCTAAATTATTTTCAAGATCAATATTATCTAAATTATTTTTTATACTATAGTGTTTTAAAACACTCATAGTATAATTATCTATATCATATATTTTACCATTATTAGTATATTTTCCTAAAATTAAACATGTACACATTTTATTTAAAATATCTATAATTGATATATCATTATTTTTAGAAATAGAATCCATCGTAGCTAATAAAAATGATGTTAAAGAAGAAAAAGATCCCTTCTCAATATTTAACTCATTATTTTTTTTAATAGTTACTTTATTACCAAATTTATTATTTTTTAAAATAGATAAACCATATACATCTCCTGCTATATAACCATATATTGTATCTTCTACTATGTTCATCATATCACCTATATATTATATTTTATATTATATATAATATATTTTCAATTAAAAAATGTAGACATATGTCTACACTATTTCTTTTTAAAATTTATTACACATATTTTTGATTGATTATAAGTACAAATAATTTTATCATCCAAATCTATTTTAAATTTATAATAAGTCTGAGCATCTATATATACTTGTAATATATTATTTTCTTTATCATATTCATTTCTACCAATCTGTTTTTCCCTATCATTAAAATTAATAGTTGTAGTATCAGATTTAATTTCTATTTTTGTTATATTTGTACTTTCATTTTGTGAATTCCAAGTTCCCAAAACATCCATAGGAATATTACTCATAATAGGTTGTTCTTTAAAAGAAAAATAAATGCAAATAACAACTACAGCTATCTTTAAAATATTTGGAATAATTTTTAACAGTTTATTATATACAAAAGGTGTAATAAAAACTGACAATATTATTAAAAAATAATAATTATCTAAATTTCTTCTGAAAAAAGCTAATACTAAAATTAATATAGAAATAATATAACGAAAAATTTTTAATTGAAATTCATCTTCATAAATATAATAATCTTTTATTAAATCTATTATGACTCCAATTCCAAAAAATCCCAATGAAAACAAATATAAAAATCCAGTTATGTAATTTCCCTCTAAAAATTTGTGAACACCAAATATTCCCAAAAATGCTGTTATTAAAAACTTACTTTTACTGGCTTTTAATAAATCATATTCTTTTAATTTTCTTTCAAAAATTCTCAATTCATTTTTAGTGCCTAACAATCTATAAGTAGTAACATATTCTGCCAACGCTTTTTTAAATAATTTAGTATTATCTTTATAAGTATAATCTTGCGTTAAAGATTCTATTAATCTTTTATATAATTTTCTATTATTTGGGTATGTTTCTAAAAGTTCTATATATTTATTATAAGCATCGATATATTTTTTATCTTTATATAACTTTTCCGCTGTTTTAAAAATTTTATTAGATAAAATATCCTTATCTTTATCAACATAATTATTTTTTTTATTTTTTTTAACACCGTTTTTAATTTTAGATTTATTTGTTTTATTTGCCATAAATTCACCCTTTTTGTTAAATATTATATCACTAATTATTAATTTTAAAAGCTTTTTTTAACATCTCAAATCGTCTATTGATTCACACATAATCCAATCTTCAAGAGGAGTGTATTTTCTTATATTGATAGGTTCAATTTCTTCTAAATTATCAAATTCTATTATACAGATACATTTATGTTTCCATTTAATTTCTTCTTCCTTTGTTAAGTTTAATTTATCATTATATGTATCGATTATCTTATCTATTTCTTCTTTAGATAATTTTTGATAACTTTCAGCATTGCTTACTATTGCATGAAATTTTATAGAATTATCACCCTTTTCAAGTAAGTAAAGTTCATCACCTATAAATATTCTGGAATGAGGGATTCTCCTTTTTTCATTTCCTCTTAATAACACAGTCCTACTTTTATTAATAATTTTTTCTAATTCTTTAGTTTTATTATCGCAAATAACTACATGTACCATATACTGCTCCTATTCTATATTTTTGTGTTTATTTACTAATTCTTTTATTTTTCTAAAATAATGATTTATTCCAGATTTAGAAATCTTATACTCGGTTTCCAATGAAATAATATTAGCAAGTTCACTTAAAGTTGTCTCTGGATATTTTTCTCTATATTCAATTGTCATCTTTATTTTATCATCTAATAAATCTATTAAATCAAAATCTTTTAAATATTTTATATTTTCCAACTGTTCTCTACATGAATTTACACTTTTTTCTATATTTGCTTGCTCACAATTATTTAATCTATTTACCATATTTTTATGATCTCTATATATTCTTATATCTTCATAATAAAATAATGAATTAGTTGCACCTAATAGTTTTATAAAATCACTTATTTCTTCGCTTATTTTAATATATACCATATATCCCTTTTCTCTTCTAATTATTTTACTATGAAAATTTAAAAAGTTTAGGATATAATTTATAGTTTTAGCATCAAAATTGTTTTCTACCAAAAATTCCAAATGATATTTGCTTTTACTTGGGTCATTAATTGAACCACAACTTAAAAATACTGCTTTTAAATAAGCAGCCATTTCTTCTTTACTGCTATCTTTTATATATTTATCCAAATCATCTATTTCATTTTTAATTAAAGATAATTTTTCTTTTAAAGTTAATATATATATAGTTTTTAATTTAAACCTTTTTAAGGTTCTAATAGTTAAAGTAATATTTATATTGTATATTTTTTTTATAAGCTTAAAAATATATCTAGCAACTGATGCATTTTCTATATATAAAGTTAACTTATTATTCTCTAACTCCATTACATACTTTAAATATGTTATTAACTCTATACGAGATTCTACTTCATTGTTAAAATTTTTTGTTATTTCATCTTTTACCTTCGTTGTAAATGTCATATTTATACCTCATCCATTAAGTAAGAAAATATTAAATAACTCGTTTTTAATGAATTATGCTTAATTGTTTTATCTTTTGAATAATGATAAAGTTTATCACTTATTAACTTCGTACCTAATTTTTCTATTTCCTTTCTATCAATCTTTACAGGATCTTTTTGTTCTCTAGTTTCATATTTTTTTGCAGTTCTCATAGGAATTTTTTTATCGTTTGCAATAACTGCATCTATTTTATTAATATATTTTAGTAATTCTTTTAAATGATCACTAACCTTAAATCCCTCTGTTTCCCCAGGTTGAGTAAATAAATTTGAAATATACATTTTTTTAGCTTTAGAATTATTAATAGCATCTCTTACATCTTCAATGATTAAGTGTGGTAAAATGCTCGTATATAATGATCCTGGTGAAAAAATTATCAAATCAGCATTTTTTATAGATTTTATTACTTCTTTATTCGTTTTAAAATCTTTATTATATGCTATACTTTTTATGTTTTTTTTGCTTGATGTTATTTCGTGTTCTCCAATTACTAATTCGTTATCATCCATAATAGCAATTAATTCAACTTGTTCTTCAGTTATTGGAAGTATTCTTCCCTTTATATTTAAAAGTTTACACATAAAATCAATTGAATCAGTTAAATTACCTTTTTGTTCTACCAAGGCTGCTAATAACAAATTTCTTATAGGATGATGTTCTAAAGAAGGAATTTCAAATCTATATGATAATAAATCAATTAATCCTTTATCACAATTTGCCATAGTTAACATAACCTTGCCAATATCACCTACTGCTGGAATGCTTAATTCTCTTCTTAAAATCCCAGTTGATGAGCCATTATCAGCAACACCTGTAATAACCGTAACATTTATCGGAAAGAGCTTTAAACCTAAAAGTAAATGAGATAATCCAGTTCCACCACCAAATACCACTACATTTTTCAAAGTCATCATCTCTTTTCTATTTAAATTATATCAATATAAATTGATACGTTCAATCATTTAAATTATATTTTAAAAAAAGCTAAATAGAATAATCTACTTAGTTTATTAACGTCGGAATCAAATAATCAAAAGCTGGAATATTTCTAATAATCCCAAATAATAATGTCAAAAAAATTAAAACATACCAAATTTTATTATTAATTTTTATAAACAAATAATCTTTTCTATTTTTTAAAACTTTAATAAAATAATCAATTAATAATAAACATATAAAAGGCATAAATATAAAAACTAAAGGATTAAATCTAAATGCTTGATAAAAATTCAAATTCAATATAGAAAATATCATTCTTGTCACGCCACATCCTGGACAATAATAACCCGTAATTTCATAGAATATACATGGTATCGCTATATGAAATTTCAAATAAATGCTTTTATATATAATTAAGAGTATTGAACAAATAAAAATTGTTAATATAACTTTTTTTGTTTTCATAAATAAAAAAGAATAAAAATATTCTTTTTATGCTCCTTTTAAAGAACTATTAGAAATTTCATTTAAATCATTTTGTAATAAACAATAATTTATTATTCCTAATCCAATAACTTGAAAAACTATATATAGTATAGAATTATCAGTTGTTGCTAACCCATATTTAGCTTTTGCAACATTTGAAGCCTTTCCCATTTGATAAGCCCAAAAATATCCGTATATACCACAAGTAATTAATGTAAAAAGATATGCCTTACCTCCAGAAAGTCTATCATCTCCACTTGCAACTCTCATATCATCAGTAAGTGATATAAACCAAAAAATTCCATATATGCCACATGTAACTAAAGTTAATAAAATACATACACCAATATTTCTTTCTTTTATAGCATTCATATTTTCACTTCCTTTATAACTTTTATAGCTAAAGAATAACACTCAATTTAATTATAGTCAATATTTTTTATATACTATTAATCCAATCTTTAGCAATAATTTATCATTAGTAATAATCTTGTTAATGAATTATATAAATTCTTTCAATTTTATTTATTATATTTATTAAATTTAATAAAAGCTTCTTCATTATCTAATTCTGTATCATTTAATTCTTTTATTAATTTCTTTTGAATTTTATCTAATTTAGTTGGAATAATTACATTATATATTAGATAAGTATCTCCCTTTTTATTAAGTTTTTCATCATCTATACCTTTGCCGCGAAGTTTTACTTTATCTCCATTTTGAGTACCACTTGGTATTTCAATTTTTACTCTACCTTGAATTGTATTAATTTCTTTCTTTGCACCAAGTATTGCTTCTGTAATGGTAACTGGTACTTTCATATAAATGTCGCTTTTATCTCTTTCATAAATTGGATGAGGTTTTACTGAAAACTCTATATAAACATCTCCATTAGGACCACCATTAAGTCCTGCTGAAGCCTTCCCACTCATTCTCAATTGATCGTTATCATCCACACCTCGTGGAACTCGTACTTTTAAATTTTTCTTTTTATCAATAACGCCTTTTCCATGACATGTTTTGCATAAATTTTCAAATGTAGTACCAGTACCATTACATTTAGAACATGTTGTTTCAGTTTGAAATACACCTAAAAATGTTCTTTGTTCTTGTACTATTCTACCTCTTCCATTACAAGCAGAACATGTTTTTTTATTATGCCCACCTTCACCATTACAATCTGGACAAGTATCTTTTATATTAATTGAAAATTCTTTTTCTGTTCCATATATTGCTTCTTCAAAATCTAAATTTATATGTACAGATGCATCAGCACCTTTAGTTTGCCTTCTGTTATTTTTTTTACGAGATGAAAAAGTTCCACCCATAAATTGTTCAAAAATATCTCCTAAATCAATATCTTCAAATCCAAATCCAGAAAAACCTCCACCAAAGCCTGAGAATCCACCACCTTGAGAACCATCGAATGCTGCGGAACCAAATTGATCATATTGTCTTCTTTTTTCAGGATCAGATAAAATTGCATAAGCTTCGCCAATCTCTTTAAATTTTTCCTGAGCTCCCTCTTCTTTATTTACATCTGGATGATATTGTTTTGCAAGTTTTCTAAATGCTCTTTTAATTTCTTCATCGCTTGCAGTTTTATCAACTCCTAAGGTTTTATAATAATCTTTAGCCATAATTTACACCTTCTTAATAAGTTTTTTTGCCTCATTTAATCTATTTTCAAAAATATTAAATGCATTTTCTAATACTTTTTTATCGGTTATATCAACACCACATTTTTTTAATATTTCTAAAGGATAATCGCTGCATCCGCTGCTTAAAAATTTGATATAATTTTCTTTAGCACCATCTACATTATTTAAAATATTATTTGCTATTACTAAAGCAGATGCTAACCCAGTTGCATATTTATAAACATAAAATGAAGTGTAGAAATGTGGTATTCTAGCCCATTCTAATCTTATTTCATCATCGCTGATAATATTATTCCCATAATATAATTTATTTAAATTCATATAAGTTTCACTAAATTCAGGTTCTGTAAGAGGGATATTATTTTTATATTTTTCATGCATTATCATTTCAAATTCTGCAAACATAGTTTGCCTAAATATAGTAGTTCTTACTTTGTCCAAAAAATTAGTGATATATAATAATTTTTCATTATTATCTTTTGCATTATCTATTAAGTATTCATTTAATAATACTTCATTTACTGTAGAAGCTATTTCTGCTAAAAATATGGGATAACTACTATATAAATAACTATTATTAGAATCGCTGTAATATGAATGCATAGCATGACCTAATTCATGTATCAAAGTATTTACACTTTCCATATTATTTTCATAATTAATTGAAACATAAGGATCTACTTTATAAGTATTCCATTCATATGCTCCACTTCTTTTACCATCGTTAGCATATATATCAATCCATTTTTCTTTAAAAGCTTTTTCTAAAGTATTTAAATATTCTTTACCTAAAGGTTTTAATGCTTCAAATATTATTTTTTTACCTTCATTAAATTCTATGTTATCATTTTTTTTATCAACTAAATCTACATATATATCATACATGTGCATTTCATCTAAATTAAGCAAATTTTTTCTTAATTCCATGTAATCATATATTAAATAATTCTTATCATGACATACTTCAATAAGATTAGTATATAATAACTTATCTATATTATCACTATACAAACTATATTCTAAAGGAGTATTAAACTTTCTTATATTTGATATAAAGAAATTTTCTTTAATTTGACCTTTTAAACATTCTGATATAGTATTTTTTCTTTCAATAAAATATTTATAATATTGTTTAAATACTTTTTCTCTTATCTTTTGATCTTTATGATTTAATAATTTTATAAAATTACTATGATTTAATTCTATGTTTTTTCCATCTACTTTAACTTTGCCAAAATAAACATCACTATTATCTATTTCATTAAATACATTATCACCTGTACCAAATGCATTTACTGCTTCAGCAATAATTTTTTCTTCATCTTCTGATAAAGTCATATCTTTATATCTAAATAATTTTTCAAAATAGAATTCATAATCACTCATATTTTCATTTTTTAACATAGATATTATTTTATTATAATCTCCACTTAAAATTTCTGTATCTATAAATGATAATTTTTTAGCAATATCTTCATTTAATTTTTCTGATATTAACATTTTTTCTTTATATTCTTTATCTTTAGTATCACTATAATACAATAAATGAGAATATACATATAATTTTTCTAGATTTAAATTCATTTCTTGAGATAATGTTAAATATTTTTTTAAATTATTAGATGACGATAATATTGTTCCTTTCATAGAAAATATTTTATCAGATATATTTTTAATATTATCTTGTTTATTTTTAAAGTCATCATCATCTTTAATTATTTTTGTTAAATCCCATTTATATTTTTCTGGCACTTCTTTTCTGCTATTATATTTTTTCATAACTCTCCTTAACTTAAAGTAAGAGATTAGATTATCTAATCCAATCTCTATTAATCTTTATTAACAAATTCTGCATCTTGAGCATCAGTTGATTCATCAGCATTTTCTTTATTAGAACCTTGATTATCTTTAGCAGCTTCTTGATATACACGAGTAGCATATTCCATAGCTTTTTCATTTAATTTAGTAGTTTTTTCTTTAATATCTTCTACATCGTTGCCTTCAAGAGCTTTCTTTAATTCATCTATTAACTTTTGAGTTTCTTTCTTTTCATCATCTGTTAATTTATCACCTAAGTCTTTAATAGCTTTCTCACAAGCAAAGATTGTTTGTTCTGCTTCATTCTTTGCATCTGCTTCAGCTTTCTTTTTATCGTCTGCTTCTTTATTAGCTTCTGCTTCTTTCATCATTTTATCAATTTCTTCATCTGTTAAATTAGTATTAGATGTTATTGTAATATGTTGCTCTTTATTTGTTCCTAAATCTTTTGCACTAACATTAACAATACCATTAGCATCTATATCAAATTTAACTTCAATTTGTGGAACACCACGAGGTGCTGGAGGTATATCAGTAAGTTGGAATCTTCCTAAAGTTTTATTGTCACTAGCCATTGGCCTTTCACCTTGTAATACGTGAATATCAACAGCTGGTTGATTATCAGCAGCAGTTGAGAATACTTGTTGTTTGCTAGTTGGAATAGTAGTATTTCTTGGAATTAATACAGTCATTACTTCTCCTAAAGTTTCAATACCTAAAGACAAAGGAGTAACATCCAATAATACTAAATCATCGACTTCTCCTGTTAAAACACCACCTTGAATAGCAGCACCCATAGCGACAACTTCATCAGGATTAACGCTCTTATTAGGTTCTTTTCCAATTTCATCTTTAATTAAATTTTGAATATATGGAATTCTACTAGATCCACCTACTAATACTACTTGATCTATATCTCCTTTTGAAATTTTTGCATCTTTCATTGCTTTTCTAACAGAATCTAGAGTAGAGTCAAATAGATCTTTACATAAATTTTCAAACTTAGCACGTGTAATAGTCATATCTAAATGAACAGGACCATCATCATTTTGCGTTAAGAATGGTAAATTAATATTTGTAGTAGTCATACTACTTAAGTCTTTCTTAGCTTTTTCTGCAGCATCCTTAATACGTTGCATTGCCATATTATCTTTAGAAAGATCTATGCCATTTTCTTTTTTAAATTCGCTTACTAAATAATCCATTAAGCATTTATCGAAGTCATCTCCACCTAATCTATTATTTCCACTAGTTGCCTTTACTTCAAAAACACCGTCTCCTAACTCAAGTATAGATACATCAAATGTTCCACCACCTAAATCATATACCAAGATTGTTTGTAATTTATCTTGTTTATCAAGTCCATAAGCTAAAGCTGCTGCAGTAGGTTCATTTACTATTCTTTCGACTTCTAATCCTGCAATTTTTCCAGCATTTTTAGTAGCTTGTCTTTCAGCGTCATTAAAGTATGCTGGAACAGTAATAACAGCCTTAGTAACAGGTTCTCCTAAATAACTTTCTGCATCTTTCTTAAGCTTCATCAAAATTTTAGCACTTATTTCTTCTGGTGTATATTTTTTATCGTCTATTTCAACTTTTTCACTAGTCCCCATTTTTCTTTTTATTGAAGAAATAGTTTTTTTAGGATTAGTTACTGCTTGATGTTTGGCAGTAATACCAACTATTTCCTCTCCAGTTTTTGTAAATGCTACAACACTAGGAGTAGTTCTATCTCCTTCAGCATTTGTAATAACTTTAGGTTCTCCACCTTCTAGTACAGCAACACAAGAGTTTGTTGTACCTAAATCAATTCCTATAATTTTACTCATTTTTATTTTCCTCTCTTTTATTTAAATTTAATATTATTTTTTTTACTCGCCATTTACTTTTACCATAGCAGGTCTTATAACTTTATCTTTATACATATAACCCTTTTGTAATACTTCTAATACTACATTAGCTGGTTTTGTTACATCATGTTCTACAAGCACTGCTTGATGACGAGTTGGATCAAATTCTAACCCTTCTGCTTCTATTACTTTTACTTCGTTATTATTAAATATATTTATTATATCTGAATATATCATTTTAAAACCACTCAAGAATTTAGATACTTCATCAGATAAATCATTATCATCTAAATTAATAGCTCTTTCAAAGTTATCAACAATAGGAAGCATAGCTTTTAATATATCTTCATTAGCATATTTTAACATATTAGATATATCTTCTTCTTTTCGCCTTTTAAAATTCATAAATTCAGCTTGTACTCTAAGCAATTTTTCATCTTTTAAAGAATTTTCTAATTTTAATTTCTCTATCTCTTCTAATTCCTTACTTTTATGTTTTTCTTTCTTTTCTTTTTTTTCTTTTATTTCTTCTTTTGTATTTTCTAATTTTTCTTTTAAATTTTCTAACTCTTCTTTTTTATCTACCTTATCCATATATTACCTTTCTATAAAGTTTTTTAAATAATTTAAAAGTGGCACAACTTTGTCATATTCCATTCTTTTAGGTCCAATTATTGCAAGTGTTCCAACTTCTCCATCTACATTATAACTTGTTTTAATAACAGTAGTATCTGGATCAAAATTATTTTGACTTCCTATATAAATTTTTATGTCTTTATCTTCTGTTTCTATATTTTTTACAAGTTCAATATTTTCCAATTTGCCAATTATTTCTTTAATTTTATTGGGTTCATTATATTCTGGTTGCTTTAATATATTGGTTTTACCTCCAAAAAATATATCATCATCACTCTTCTCTTTAAAATCAGAAAATGCATCATAGAAGAAATTACATAATTCTTCATATTTTTCCATTGTCTTAGCGATTTGTGGTTTTATTTCTAATTCTAGTTTTTCTAAGACATCATTTATTGGGGTTCCTACTAATGATTTATTAATTATTTCACTAGTTTTAACAATTTCTTTTATACTAATTCCATCTGGAATGTTAACTTGTTTATTTTCTACATGTCCAGTATTAGTTATAAGTATTGCAACAACTTTTTTATTATCTATCGGAATTATACTTACTTGTTTTAATACATTATTTTCACTATTTTTACCTAATACTATACTTGTATAATTAGTTATATCACTTATTATTTCCATACATTTTGTAATGGCATCAGTTAAAACTAATTCTTTATTATTTAATATAGTTTGTAGCTTTAACATATCCTCTCCAGTAATTTCTTTAGGTTTCATTAAATTTTCAACATAATAATTATAACCTTTCTCACTAGGAATTCTTCCACTACTTGTATGAGTTTTTTCTAAAAAACCTAATTCCTCTAAATAAGACATATCATTTCTAATTGTTGCAGAAGAACAATTAAATAACTTACATAAAGACTTAGAACCAACTGGCTTTATGTTTTTTATATATGATTCAACTATTGCTTTTAAAAGTTTAGATTGTCTGTCTCCCAATATTACCACTTCCTTAGCACACATATCTCTTTAGTGCTAACTTCATTATAATATTATGCTTAGCACTTGTCAATATATGAGTGCTAATTTTTTTATTTTTTATATTATTGATTTTATTATTTAATTTTTAAATGCGTATCAAAGCGACAAAGATTTTTTATAATTATATAATTAATAAACATAAAATAAAAAAAGACATTTATAATATGTTGATTATAAATATCAGTTTTTATATATTATCTTTTATTTTAACCAATCAGGATTAGCTAAATACCAGTCTATTGTTTTTAAAATTCCATCTTCAAATTTTGTTTTTGGCTCCCAGCCAAGTTCATTCTTTATTTTAGTAGGATCAATTGCATAACGATAATCATGCCCTTTTCTATCCTCTACAAATTCAATCATATCTTCAGATTTATTTAAACGTTTTAGAATCAATTTCACAATATCAATATTTCTTTTTTCATTGTGCCCACCAATATTATATCTTTCTCCTGCTTTACCATTATGGAAGACCATATCAATCGCTTCGCAATGGTCTTCTACATATACCCAATCACGAACATTTAGCCCATCACCATATACAGGCAATTTTTCTCCATTAATAGCAGTTTTTATCATATGAGGAATTAATTTTTCATTATGTTGATACGGTCCATAGTTATTAGAACAATTTGTGATAGTAACATTCATTTTATATGTTTCAAAATATGCTCTTGCAATCAAATCTGAGCTTGCTTTAGAAGCAGAATATGGACTATTTGGATTAATTGGTGTATTTTCAGTAAAATATCCTTCTTCTCCAAGGGCTCCATATACTTCGTCCGTAGAAATATGTACAAATTTATTTTTGCTTCCTTCTCCCCAAACTTGTTTTGCAACTTCTAATAAAGTATGTGTTCCTACTACATTCGTTTGCGTAAAAATAAATGAATTTTTAATACTATTGTCTACATGGGATTCTGCTGCAAAATGTATAACTCCGTTTATATCATACTTTTCAAATAAGTCTTTTATAAAAGCATAATCACAAATATCTCCTTGTACAAAGGTTATCTTATCTATTACTTTTTTTAAATTATCCATATTTCCCGCATAGGTTAATTTATCTAAAACAATTATTTTATAATCTTGATGCTTATTTACAAAAAGTTCTACAAAATTTGCACCTATAAAACCAGCTGCACCTGTTACTAAAATATTATTATTCATTTCTACTCCCTTTTAATCTATTATATAATTATAAATTTTTAAATAAATCTGTTTTTCGTAATTTTTTTAATGTTGGCCAATTAGCATCTTTTTCAGATGTAATTAAATCGGATATTTCCATATCTCCTAATGGCCATTTAATTCCTACGTCTTCATCATTCCAAGCAAGTCCTCCCTCTGCAGAATGATTATATATATCATCACATTTATATGTAAATTCTGCTTCATCTGATAGAACCAAAAATCCATGCGCAAATCCTTTAGGAATTATAAACATTTTTTTATTTTCTTCAGAAAGCACTACTCCTTCCCATTTTCCATAAGTTTTACTTCCTGGTCTTAAATCTACAGCTACATCAAAAACCTCACCCTTCAAAACTCTTACAAGTTTTGCTTGTGTATTTTCTTTTTGGAAATGCAATCCTCTCAAAACACCCTTTATAGATTTGGATTGATTATCTTGAACAAAATTATAGTTTAGCCCAATTTCCTCAAGTTCAGCTTTTGAATATGTTTCCATAAAATATCCTCTATCGTCTTTAAAAACTGTAGGTTCAATGATATATAAATCTTCAATGGAGGTTTCAATCTTTTTAAACTTTCCCAATCTATTCATCTCCTATTCCATTTTCTGCTAAATCTTTTAAATATCTTCCATAGTCCGTCTTCATAAACTTATCGGCTAAATTAGATAGCTCTTTAGCATCAATCCAACCTTTTCTAAATGCAATTTCTTCTGGACAACAAATCTGCATACCTCTACGTTTTTCAATAGTTTGGACAAAACTTGCTGTTTCTAGTAAAGAATCGTGTGTACCTGTATCAAACCATGTCATAGCACGTCCCAGTTTTTCTACTATTAATTTACCACGTTTCATATATTCTTCATTAACTGATGTAATTTCTAACTCTCCCCTCGCAGATGGTTTTATATTTTTTGCGATTTCTATCACTTCATTTGTATAAAAATATAATCCTGGAACTGCATAATGCGATTTAGGGTTAACTGGCTTTTCTTCTATAGATAAAACATGTCCATCTCGATTAACTTCAACAACACCGTATGGTGTAGGATCATTCACGTAAAAGCCAAAAATTGTCGCTTCATTCTCTCGCTCATTTGCGTGTTTTAAAATTTTAGGAAGATTATTGCCATAAAACATATTATCTCCTAAAATCATTGCAACATTGTCTTTGCCAATAAAATCCTCTGCTAATATAAAAGCTTCTGCAAGTCCGTTTGGTTTTTCTTGTACCTTGTATTCAAAATGCATTCCCCATTTTGAACCATCTTCTAGTAAATTTTTAAAAATTACTAAATCTCTTGGATTAGATATAATAAGAACTTCTCTTAACCCCGCTTCCATTAAAACAGATAATGGGTAATATATCATTGGTTTATCATATATTGGCATAATTTGTTTTGATATCGCAAGTGTTAATGGATATAATCTTGTAGCAATACCTCCCGCTAGAATAATACCTTTACGATTCTTCATTTTTACCTCTTTATATTTTTTAAATAATACCTTTATACATATTATATCACGTTGTTTTTATTAATTGTATAGTTTTTATGATTATATTGATAGAAGTAAAGAAAATTATAAAAAAAATATTATCTTATTTGCATTTATATTATTTATTTTTTTCGTTTGTATTCTTAAAAAATAGCATTCAATGAATGCTATTTAGTTTTAGTTCTTTCTTCAAATATCTTTCTACTGCTTCTTCATACATTGGTATATCAATTCCTGTTTTAAGTATTTTATCTTTTGACAATTTAGAATTCTTAGGACGTTTTGCTGGTCTTATAAACTCTTCTGAAGTTACTGGATTTACCTTACAATTTATTTTTGCAATTTCAAATATTTTTTTAGTAAAATCATACCATGTTGTATAACCTATATTTGTAGTATGATAAATTCCATATAGTATTTCTTTTTCAATCACTTGATGAATAATTTTTGCAAGGTCAACTGCATACGTTGGGCTCCCATGTTGATCTGCTACTACATTTACTTCTTCCTTTTCTTTGCCTAAACCTAACATTGTTCTTACAAAATTATTTCCATCTCCATATAACCATGCTGTACGGAAAATATAATATTTAAAGCAATTATCTAATATTGCTTGCTCACCTTCTAACTTTGTAATTCCATAAACAGTACCTGGTAATTTTTCTTCCATTTCTGTATAATCTTCATTAATTGGTTTTTCTCCACTAAAAACATAATCTGTACTAATATGAATTAAAGTTGAACTTTCTTCGTTTGCAACTATTGCTAAATTTTTTGGTCCTAGTGCGTTTACTTTTCTTGCAAGTTCAAATTCCTTTTCTGCTTTATCGACCGCTGTATATGCTGCACAATTTATTATATATTCAGGTTTATTTAAATGAATAAAACTTCTAACCGCTCCAATATTTGTAATATCTAATTCTAAAATATCCGTTAAAATTAATTCTTCATTCTTTAATTCATTGCAAACTGCTTTTGCGAGCATTCCATTTGCTCCTGTAATTAAAATCTTCAATTTTTACACCTCTTTTTCTAATTCTTTTAACTCCTCTAAAAGTATCTTATAGGATTTAATTAAGTTTCTATAAACAAACAATTCTTTGTTTCTATTATTTTTAGATATCGCATTAGTTGCAGCATCTTCGGCATGATAAATTTTTATATTTGGATTATATATTGATATCATCTTATTTTTTATTAAACGTATAAATAATAATTCCTCTTCACAATATAAAAATGTTTTATCATCAATCCCATCAAATTTTTCAATATATTTGGGTGAAAAAATTAAACAACACCCATGAAGAATTATATTTTTTTGTCTCTTATTTACATTTGGTTCCTCAGTTGGTTCTACTTTTTTTAATTTTTTTATTATATAAGAAATTATTTTAATAACTTTTTCTAAATGCATATATTTTAAGACATACTTTATTTTTGTATTTCGAATTCTTTTTCTTATTTCCTCTGCTGAAGGCAGTTTTGTACATATGCTATTAATCGATTTATCTTTTAAAATAATTTTTGGACCTAAAACAGCAAATTTACTTTTTTTATATTCATCCTCTATTAAATTGGAAAAATTGCTTTGTAATAATTCAGTATCGTTATTCAACATTACAATAAAAGTTGCGTTTAATTGTTCTTTTGCAAACTTAAAACCTACATTATTTCCTCTCGCAAAACCTAAATTTTCTTCATTAATAATTACATGTATTCTCTTATTATCACTATATATTTCTTGCAACTTTTTCCCTGTTCCATTTGCTGACGCATTATCTACTATTACAATTTCATATTCTTTATTGCTCATATTCTTTTGAATGGAATCTACACATTTTTGTGTTTCTTCAATTACATAATAATGTAAAATTAAAAAAATTATTTTATTTTTTTTCATACTTATCTCCTACTGAATAATAGATGGTAGTCTTATTTACAAACTACATACTTTGTTCTTTATTTATTTTCTATATACTAAATTACCACTTTTTTAAAGGTATTTTTTATATAAGATCCATATTATTTATTATACAATATAAAAGAAAATTTTTCTACTTGCGGAATCATAAATCTTAAAAATTGTAATTTAAAAAAAGAAGTGCACAGAGTTTGTGCAGTAAGTTTTATAATTATGTATAATATCTTTTAAGCAATTTATTTGTCATATAAAGGAGGTATTAAATATTATGGCAAATTATTGTCATCTATCTTATGAAGATAGAAAAAATATTGAAGATGGATTAAATGATAATAAATCA
>CANQSL010000028.1 GCA_947626515.1 uncultured Bacilli bacterium | reverse complement strand
CATTGTATCCCTCCTTTCTTTCTCAAGATTGGAGGCAGACACTCACATCAAATGTTCCTACAAATATTATACTATAATTGATATTATAAAACAATCGAACATTGATTAATTTTATTCTACAAGAAAGATAAGAAAACATCAGATAAAACGTATTTGATAAAAGCACGTTTTTATGCTATTATGTATTTGTGCATGATACTTGCATAAAATAAAAAAGGAATACCTAATTTTGATGAGTTAGGTACTATTCCGGATATTAGATTAGTACCGACTTATACAGTTGGTACTATTTCTTATTAGTATAATTAAAATCACAATAATAACGAGTATTATGATAGTACAAAGATAATTCTCTGTTTTTTTATAACTTCACCTTTAAAAGTAAAGGAGAATAGTACCTAAACTAACTAAGTATTCCTAAAGTAGCTATATCAAACGATTGTTCTTAGCACAATATATTTTATAAAATTTATGACAATTTAGAAATACACTTTTATATTGTCAAACTAATTTGCAACTTTATATGAAATTGGGTAAATGTTTGTTTTACATAAACCAATTTTTTTTTGATGTAGAACGTCATTTTGATAGATGTGTTTTGTTTTGCAATAGTTATTTCAATTTTAAAAGAAAAATGTTATAATATACGACAAACCAAGTGGGAGAGTGGTAAAATGGTTAATTTAGAGCACAATCTTACAGTAGATGATTTAATTGTAGAATATATGATGTACAAAGTTAACAGTGGATATGAACCACATTTTTTAGCATCTGAATTTATAAATTTTTTATATTTTTTTGAAAGTAAAATGCCAGTTCAAGATTCATTATATAATGGTGAAAAATTATTTCAAAGATTTTTTGAAAGAAAAGTTGAAAATGACTGGTCGACTACAGATTATAATACAAACGAAAAACAGCTTATTCCACATATGGATATGATGTATAGTAAAGATGATGGCGATTATATTATAAAAGCTAACTATAGGCTAAGTGGATATGATAAAAGTGTTATTAATACATATTTTATGGATAATGGTATGAGTAAATTTGATGACTTTAAAGGGACCGCTGCAAAAATTAGAAGTATTATAGGTGAATATTTATTAGATAAACCAAAAAGAAAAATAGATGAAACTATTAATATTGATGATTATTCTTTAATGATTGGAAAGTATGTTACTGCAGAAATAATTAGAAATATTTGGAATAGTTATACAAATGAGCAAATTAAACATCATAAATGGCCAGAACAATGTAAAGATATTGATAAATATTTATTTGGCATTGATTTAGCTTCTTTAATTGAACTCAAATCAATAAAAAAAGAATTATTAGATTTTTATAAAGTGATTTCAAGAAGAATTGCCATTTTATATCAACAAGATAATAATTTGAAAATTAGTAATTGTAGTGGTGGATACTTGGCAAGAGCAAATTATGAATTAATAGTAAGTGGTTATCAAGAAATATTTGGAATAGCTTTTGGAAAATATAAAAACTCATTGAATATTGATTTAGCATCATTAACATTTAAAAAAAGTCATGAAATCGATAGCTTCTATATGTGGTATGAAGATCCTGATGTTGAAACTATAACTTATCAAATTGGAAATGACAATATAAAAAAATTAGTAAGAACTTTAGATAAAAATATACAAAAAATTTAAAATATGTTAAATTTGTAGTTAGTTAATAATTTATTACTAACTACTTTTACTTTAATTTAACAGGCATCAAACTAAAAAAAGAACAAGTACATACATTATCAAAGAAGAAAAAACAGTAGTGCTAATACTTATGTGAAGTGTATTTGCACGCTTTTTGTATATATAACTTATTTATAAAATAAAATTTTGTTGAAATTATGTACTTGATATAGGTTCATATTATTTGATACTCGGGCTTTTTATGGCTCGAGTTTTAAAATGATTAATTAAATTTTCAAACATTTTTTGATTCCTACTTTTCTAGAGGACAATTTCATCTCATTTATAATAGAAGTAACATTTTCGTCTAATTGAATATTTGAAATTTTGCCAAAATTCATATAAAAATAGATATTATCATTAAATACTTTATTAATATGGTCAGAATATGTAATCCAAGAGACACCAAAGTAATCATTTAATTTTTCAATATCATTATTGATAGCACAATTTGAAAAAAATTTTTCAAATTCTTCTAAAAAGCTTTCAGATATTGGGAACATCCACTCATAAGCTGATTCTCCTTCAATTTTATAATCATTAGGATTATCATATATAAAAATTCCTTGCTCATGCAATTTTTTAGTAAAACATATGGCAAGTTTTTGAGTTCTTATTTCATTTATAATCTTATTAGTATTTTCATTGTTTAATATTGATATTCCAACGCGATCTTTATTTGTTTCAATTTTATGAATTAGTTCATGAATAATATTAACGTCTAAACCTTTTATTCCTATGTTTATTAAATGAGTTAAAGGCACTCTAATATAATTATAAAATGAAGTGATATCATTATTTTCTACAATAATGTTTAAAGTAGAAGCATTTTCTATAAAACCTATAATGCTTAAAATTTCAGGCTGTAACTCCAAATTAAATTCACTTTTAAAATCTTTAAATATATTTTTTCCATATAGTGAATTCTTTACAATATATTTTTTATGTTTTTCTTGAAGTTGTTTTCTGTACTCAATAAATTTATCAACAAAATCTGAAGTTAAATTAGAAATATTGATTCCTTTGTTTATAAGAACTTCATTGATTTTTTTTCGATCATTATTTATTCTTTTTTTTATGGAAGCATCAACTCTATTATCGTTTAATAAATCATTGTTTTTTGAACTAAATATATCAATTAAACCACTATTAAAATTTTCATCAGAAAATAGTGATAAAATAAAATCTTTATTACTTTTAAAATTTTCTTGATTAATAATTAATAAATTATTTAAAATGTATTTAGCTAATAAATCATAGTTATTTTTTTTAGATTTTTTTTCTAATTCTATATATAGTTTATATTTTAACGTAATTATTGTTTTATTAAAAGAACTAATATTGTTGTCATAATTCATAGCATATTTATAATCGTCAACAGGATTACTAGAAAAGTCAATATAAGTTGAATTTATTCTTTTATTAATTAAATCATAATATTCCTGACCATAATAATCAATAAAAAAATCTACTATAATTTTTTTATTTTTATTAAAATTTTCAGCAATATTGCAAATGTTAATCATTTTTCACCTCTAAAATTTAAAGTAATAATAATGATTATATCATAAAAGATAATTTGGTAAAATATTATTATGAAGTAATTAAAGAGAACTGAGAATATGATACGATAGAGTTTAAAAAATAAAATCTTTTTTAATAAAAAAATAACCTCTAGATTATTTCGATATAAGATTTTCAAAATATTAGGGTGCAATAATTTTTTGAAATAAAAATTTTAAAAATGATTGTAATTATTTAGTAAATAATATATAATAAAAAACAATTTATAGGAGGTAATTGGTATGTTAAAAATTTATAATGCCTATGTCGATAAGGATGAAATAAAAATAGAGGATAAAATAGATTTTAAATATGGTCAATTTGACACGGGATTAAATGGCTTTGGACAAATTAAGTCAGGAAATTATAGTGTATCTAAAGCAAATTATGAGCAACAAACTCTAAAAAGTTTTAAAAAGTATATTCAAACAGTTAAAAATATTGATGGTTATGTAAATAATTTCATTATTTGGAATCCAATGACTTATAAAATGATAGAAGATAAATATAATAATATTTCTAAAGATTTTGATACCTATGAACAATATGGTTTAAATGAAGAAGGAATACTATTATTTACCGACTTTATTAGATTAAGATATCCTAATGATGATTCAGTTCAAAGAATCTTTGGAAGATATCCAGAAAATGGAATGTATTTAATTATGCCTAATGCTCACTTTAGTATGATAAAAGGTGCATTTGGTGAAGATGTTACGGAAAACTATGAAGTATTACAAAGTCAAAGTTTAGGAAGGCAACTAATTTTAACTAAAATGAATAGAAAATTTTAATTAAATAAAAAATTGACAACTAATTTTTAATACAAATTAATAATAAAATATAATAGTTTTTATAATTTAAAAAGTATAATAAAATCATTGCAAATAATTAATAATTACGATATCATAAATATAGAAGTAGAGTGGTAATATGTTAATTTACATACTAATGATTTTATTAACTTTTTTATTTTGGTTTGATGCAAATAAACAAAAAAATATAAAATTATATAAAAAATATTTTATAATATTGTGTGTAGTTTTTACTGCAGTATCTTTTTTTAGATTTAATGTGGGTACAGATTATTTATATACGTATGTTTATAAATATAATATAATAAAATTATCTGGAAACGATGCTCATTTTGAGCTATTATTTTATTTGTTGGTTAAACTATTTATATTGTTTAAAATAAGTCCTATTGTATTGATACAGTTATGTTCTTTGGTTACAATACCTTTATTTTTTAATTTCATATATAATAATTTAAAAAAAGAATATTGGTTTATGGGCGTTTTAATATTTATGATTTCTACTATATATTTTGCAACTATGAATACTATAAGACAGTACCTTGCAATTTCTATAATTTTATATGCTTATAAATATTTAAAAGAACAAAAATATAAAAAATATTTTTTATTTCTTTTTTTAGCTTGTGGATTTCATTATAGTTCAATACTTGCTATAATACCATTGGTATTTAATTTCTTTTTTAAAGAAGGTAAAAAAGATAAAATTTTATTAGTTTTTTATCTTATATCTTTATTTTTATTCTTTTTAGATACTAATAAGCTTTTATCTATTATTCATTATATTAGTCCTTCAAAGTATAAATATTTTTTTGATTTATCTTATTTTCCAAGAAATAATATGGCTTTTTTGAAAATAATAGTGCCGAATATATTATTAATATTATTATTTATAAATAAAGAAAAAATAAAAAAATATGATAAAAGTTTTTATTTATATTTTATACCATTTCTATTTTATATAATTATATATAATGTTTTTTATGGTTTAGAATTATTTAAAAGAGTAATTTTATATTATGAATGTTTTATAATTTTAATAATTCCTGTTTTAACTAATTTTTATAAAAATAATCCTATAAAAATTAAAAAACATAAAATAAATAATTCATATAAAATATTTGCATTATGCAATATAGGGTATTATTTAGTATTGACAATATATAGGATATTTTTAACTGGTGGACATCAAGTTGTTCCATATATGTCTATTTTTAGCTTATTTAATTTTTAAGGAGGTTTATGTACATGAAAAAAACAGAAAAAATATCAGTAATAGTACCAATATATAATGTAGAAAAGTATTTAAATAGATGCATAGATTCTATAATAAATCAAACATATGAAAATTTAGAAATAATACTAGTAGATGATGGAAGTCCAGATGATTGTGGGAAATTATGTGATGAATATGCTAAACTTGATAAAAGAATAAAAGTAATACATAAGAAAAATGGTGGTTTATCAGATGCAAGAAATGCTGGAATTGATGTATCAAAAGGAAAATACTTAACATTTATAGATAGTGATGATTATATTGATTTAGATTATGTAGAGTTTTTATATAATTTGATAAAGAAGTTTAAAACAAAAATGTCTATTTGTATTGCACGAATATATTATGAAAATGGGACTATACTTTCTAAAGAAAATGATAGAGAAGTTGTTTTAAATCAAAAGGAAGTATTAGAAAAAATGCTTTATCAAGATGAAATAAATGTGTCGACATGGGCAAAAATGTATGATAGAAGCTTATTTAAAAAAATAAAATTTCCTAAAGGAAAGATTTTTGAAGATGCTTTTACTACATATAAATTAGTAATGGAATGTGATAAGGTTGCTGTAAATGTAAAATGTAAATATAATTATATGATTAGAAAAGGATCTATATTGACTGCGGATTTTAATTTAAATAAATTACTTTTAATCGATGCATATCAACAGATGACTCGTGATGTGTTAAAAATATACCCAGATTTAGATTTAGCTTGTAAAAGAGCTAATATATATTCTAGGTTATCAACATTAAGACAAATGATTTATACTAAAAATAGATTAAAAAATAAAGAACAAGAAATTAGAGAATATATTATTAATAATTCTAAAGAAGTACTTAAAAATAAAAAAGTTTGTTTTAGAGACAAAATAGCAATAATAATTTTAAAATTTGGAATTTTTCCTTTTAAAATTGCTTGGAAAATATATTGCTTTTTTACTGGAAGAATGTATTTATAAAAAGTCAATAAAATTATTGGCTTTTAATTTTTATATCCATTATATTATTTATATCTATAAGTTCATTATTTATAGTAATTAAACTTTTATTAGTTTTTCCTATTAAAGTTTCAGTTATAGTTTTATCTTTTAATTTTATTTCAACATTTATTTTATAAATGTATTTTTTTGATTTAAAAATATTGTTTATTTTTTCTTGAATTTCATATTTATTTATATTTGTTACAACTTCGTCATTTGATATAGTAATATATTCTTGTGAATTATCTATTTTTTTATCAAAATTATTTGTATAAAGGCTTGGAAGTTCTTTCAAAATTATCACCTATTATTATATATGAATAAAAACTAAAAAACATTACACAATATAAATATGAAAAGTAAATTTTTAAAATATTTTATTCCAATTATTCTTTTATCAATATTTGGTTTATTTGCCATATATATGTCGAAAAGTGTAGTTACAAACTATAAATCTTATTTTATTCATCAATTATTTTTTATAGTTATAGGTATAGTATTATTAATAATTTTTAGTAAAATTAATATTAATATTTTAGATAAATATAGTTTATACATATATTTATTTAGTATTTTATTATTAATATATGTTTTAATATTTGGTAAAACAATAAATGGTAGTAAGAGTTGGATTAAATTATTTGGAATAAGTATACAACCAAGTGAATTTGCAAAAATAAGTTTATTATTATGTTTAAATAAGTATATTAAAACAAAGTATGGACTAATTAAAAGTATTATATTATTGATAATACCTAGTTTATTAACATTTTTACAACCTGATACAGGTACAGTTTTATTTTATATTGTAATATATTTTAGTATTTTTATTTCATTAAAATTAAAAAAAAGATATTATATTTCACTAATATCATTAGTATTATTATGTATAGGACTTTACTTTTATTTATATTTTTTTAAAAGTGATCTATTTATCAAAATATTAGGTACTAATTTTTTTTATAGAACTGATAGAATATTAAATTTTATAGATAATGAAGGATATCAAATAAACAATGCTTTAATTGGTATTGGAAATGGATATTTATTTGGTAATGGAACTAATTATATTGTTTATATACCTGAATCTATTACCGATTTTATGTTTGCAAATATTTTAACTATATTTGGTTTTTTTGGAGGAATATTTGTAATAATTAATTATTTATATTTATGTTTTATGCTTATTAAAGATATAAAATATACTAATAAATATAAATTTTATATTATAGGATTATTTGGATTACTTTTATATCAAACTGTTCAACATATATTTATGGATATAGGGTTGCTTCCAATTACGGGAATAACACTTCCTTTTGTTTCATATGGAGGTAGTAGTTTAATATCATATTATATATTATTTGGAATATTATTAAATATAAAAAGAAGTTATTAATAATAACCTCCACCTGAATAATTGTAATAATTGCCAGGACCATAATATGGTCTATAATATGGATTATATTGTGCTGGTGAATTAACATATACTGGTCTAGGTCTAGAAAAACCTACTAATGCACTTCCAGCAAGTCCACCCAATAAAAATGGTACAAAAAATTGTCTGTTTCCATCTGTATATGGATAATTTCTATAATACATAAAAACTCCTTTCATATTATTATATGTTTAAGGAGTTTTTTATTTAGTTATAAAACCTATATAAATTAATACTAGGTCGAGATAAAAATCTAAAATTTATAGTACTAGTTCCTATGCCATTAGAAACAAATAATTCTGTTTCATCTTCTTTATAATAAAAATTATAATATTTTTTTGCTCCAGTTGGAATAATTATAGGCCCAATAAAAGGAAATCTAACTTGTCCACCATGTGAATGTCCTGCTAACATAACATTTATATCATTATTTTTAATATTTTCTAACGTATCAGGTTCATGAGCTAAAACAATTCTAAAATATTTATTTTCTTTATCAAAAACACTATAATCAATTTTTGTTTCGCTTAAATCTGTTAAACCAACTAAAGAAATAGGTGTATCATCTTCAAAATAAATAAGTTCTTCTTCATTATTTAATATAGTAAAATTAGAATCCATTATATTGTTAAATGTATTAATATCTGCCATATCATGATTACCATTTACTGCGTAATTTCCTATTTTTGATTTTATCTTTGATAAAGACTTTTTAATATCTTCTAATTCTTTGTCATTAATTTTAACATCTTTATCTAAAAAATCACCTGTAAATATAACAATATCAGGATTTTGATTATTAATTTTTTCTACTATTTTATCTAAGTATTTTTTATCGACTGTTCTTCCATAATGAACATCACTGAAGTGTACTATTTTTAAACCATCAAAATTTTTTGGTAGTAAACTATTTTTTATTTTATATTCATGAATTGTTAAATTATATGGTTCTATATATCTACTATATAATAAAATTAATGAAATAAACAAAATAATATAAATCACTATACCACTTCTTTTCTTTATTTTTTCTTTTTTTGTCATATTAACCTCCTATAAGAAAATTAATAAAATTGTCACTGTAATACTATTGTGTATTACATGAGCTAATATATTAGTTATTATATTATTATTTTTATAATAGATAAAACTAAAAGTAAAGCCTAATATAAAATATGGAACAATATATATATATTCTATTAAATTACTACTTATAACATGAACTAAACTAAAAAAAAGTGAAGAAACTATTAAAAAATATTTATAATTTTTAATGTTTTTTTTAAACTCTAATCTAAATGTTATTTCTTCTATTATTGGAATTAATATACATAGCATAAAAGAATATAGAAGTTTATTATTTAAAAGCATATCTCTATTAGCACTTTCATTGTTAGCTATTCTATTATTAAATATTAAATAATTTATTATAAAATTAGCTAATACCATTAAAATAAAACCAATAACCCAATATTTTATTATATTTTTAATATATTTTTTTTTAAATGTTTTTATATCATGTAATAAAATTTTTTTATATTTGAAAATATAATATGTTAATAATAATAAATAAGATATTAAAGATACTAATATAATAGAAATTTTTATATTAAATAAATCAAAAATAATATAAATAATACTTGGTAAAAATAAATATAATAATATATTTTCAATTGCTTCTTTCATAAATTATCACTAATATAATTTTATCAAAATTATATTATAAAATCTATACTAATATATATTATTTACATATACTTTGTATAGCATTCAATACGTACTATAAGCACGGAAAAATAATATATTGAATAACATTTTATTTTATGATAATATTTAATATAGGAAGGCATACAGAGTGATTTTATGAATAATAAAAAAATTTTTATAACGTTTATACTATATTTTTTATTTTGCATTACTGTTAATGCAGATTGTTCATACGATGAACGTAAAGCAATGTTATCAGATGTATCAAAAGTAGAAATAAGTATGGAACCAATACAAAATCAAGACAATACATATAGTTTTAAATTTAATATAGCCAATTTAACAGATAAAATTTATGTTAATTATTACAATACAAATAATGGAATAGAAACTGACGTTACAGATATGGATTTAAATAACGGAGTATATAGTTTTATTGATGATAATAGTTATTATTTATATGATTATGAATTTACTTTTTATTCCGCTAATGATAACTGTTATGCTAAAGAAATTTCTTCTAAGAGTATAACAAAACCAATTTATAATAGGTATAGTGAAAATATAAATTGTACATATGAAAATAATAAAGATTTTAAATATTGTGAAAAATTTTTATATTCTAATTACAATTTAACAATAGATAAATTCAATGAAGAATTAATGAAATATAATATAGAACTAAGGGAAAAGGAATTAGAAAAGGAAGAAGAGAAAGAAAAGGAAGAAGACAATCAAGATAAAGAAACGAATTTTGGTATTGTAATTGCTATAATAGTTGCTGTAGTTATTGTTGTAGTTGGTGTAATTGTAATCATAATAAAAAAGAAAAGAGAAAGTTTGAGGTAATATGAAAAATGT
The DNA here is from genome assembly GCA_947626515.1 of uncultured Bacilli bacterium. GTDB lineage: Bacteria > Bacillota_I > Bacilli_A > RF39 > UBA660 > UMGS1124. The sequence continues at coordinate 9,679 of CANQSL010000028.1, read as the reverse complement.
ATTAAAAAAAATTATTATATTTACGTCTATTTTTTTAATTCCAATAACAAGTGTTTATGCCGAAGCAGGATTTAGTGGAAGCGGTGTAGTACAAAAAACAAGTGGTGGAGGCGGAGGAAAATCTAAGAGTGGTTTAACTTTAGGAAAAGCTGTAATGCTTAAGTTTACACTAATAAAAGCTGAAGGAGATGAAATAATTCCCTTATCCCGAGCTTATATGATAAACTTTAATAGTAGTACTTTAACAAAGGCCTTTAAGGGAAAAGAAAAAAATAATATATGTGATTATTTTAATGGCTCTCTTAGTTCTTATGAAAATTGTATTGTAGGAGATCTTACTGAAGATGGCTATAAGTTATCAGAAATACAACTAACAGAAACAGCTAAAAAAACAGGAAACTTAAATGATCAAGGTTTAATGTTTTCTAATATAGGAAAAATATTACCGGATGGAAGCTATCTAACTTTTAATGTTAATAATTTAAGAATAGCAGTAATGGGGTACTCAACAAATAAAATAACACCTGAATATGAAAATATAGTCCTTTATATGCTGAAATTAGGAGAAGTTACAGAAGAAACTGAGCTAGATAAAATTGATGATATAGATAAGTATAGAATGCTAATAGAACCAGTATACTATTTAAAAAAAGATGATAATCATTATATGTTTGCAACTACTAAGGCTATTGCCAATATGGCAAACAAAAACTACCCTAAAAATAACCCCGCTTATGGAGTATATGCAGACCAGCTAGCATATAATTTATATGCGGATGAACAATTTGGTAAAATTAATAACCCATTTTTATATCATAATGGTGGTTATAATAGTAGTAACCCATGGGAAAATATTGCAGATGGATATAATGGAATAGGGTACGCTATGGTAAGACTAAAATATGATGATACACCTTATTGTAAAATAGAAAAAGATGAAAATGGAAATTTTATTTATTATGATAGCGGTGGGATACCTTATGAGAATGATGCAGGTGGTTATAATTTTGGATACTTTATAAAGGAAGGAGTATGTGGTTGTAAAAAATTAGAAACTTCTCCTTATAGAGATGAAATACTTAATCCTGATGTTTATCCTGAAATTAGAGAGATATATGATAGAGATTGTGATTCGAAAATATGTCAGTATGAAAAAAGAGGGGGTACTTATACATTCTATGGTAACGATGGGAATAAGGTAGGTAGTTATAAAGATTTTATAGATAGCTGTGGATGTGGAAATGTTAATGTTTTATCACTTAGAAGTAGTGTTAGTAAGTTTAGTAACACATATAATAATAAATGCTCTAATCCCGATGATGACGAGGGCCTTGAAAATAATTTAAACGATTGTAATGACACTGAATATAAAACTTCTACTTTAATTACCGCAGCAGATGGCAAAGTTGAAAATATAATTGATACAGAAGATGAAGATTATGAAATGAATTACCATTTTAAGAGAAAAATTGCAAACGATAATAAATATTGTACGGTTACTTGTGATGAACATATTAATATTAATAATATGGTTGGGAAATATAAAGTAATGGCTGGTCAATATTTTAAATTTTCAGAATATCCTCAAATAATTGCAAAAAAATCTTGTAGTGTAGAAACAAAATATAGAGATTGGAATAGTGATTATGAAGATGCTTTAGAGGACTTGAAAATAAAATATAATATATATGCTAGAAAATATGCTTCGGTATATGAAAGCCCTGAATCTATAGGAGATTGTAATTGTGACGAGAATGATAATTGTGATACAAAGTATAAATATTATTATCAGGAATATAAAGTTACACAAGATAAAGTTACAGGAGAACCAAAAATTGAGCCAAATTCACGTCTGTCTAGCGGTACGTATTGCCAGGAATCAGACGAAAGTGATAGTACTATTAAAAAAGCTAAAAACGCATTTGAGAAAGCACGGGCTGATTTAAAGGCATTATTTGATAAATTAAATGAATGTAATACTTTTTTGAGTGAAGATGTAAATCCATATGATTTTTATGATTTTCAATTAGAATTTCAATTCTTGTATGATCAGAGATATGCTAATGGGAATTTTTATACAAATTCTAGACCTAACTTATTTAATCATAGTATTCGTCCTAATAGTTTAGATGATAGTGGATTTATTAAATTTGATAATAAAGACGAAGACGCAATTACTGAAACTACAGAATCAAAATATTATGATAGACCTGATTCATGTAATTATTCTATAATGGAGATAAATGGTAGAGAAACTATCGGTGATGGAACAGCATCTGTAGATACTGAATATAATAATGATTTTGGAGATTATTGTACAAATACTGCTATTTTAAATAGAACAGTAGAATATACATATAATTCTTCACCTGCTGTTTATAAAAAAGTAAATGCATATGATTATGAAATATCAGAAGCTACTGGTGATGAAATTACAAATAAAAAAGCAAATAATCCTAATCAAATATATTTAGGTAACGTTTATGATACAGATGTAACATCAATTGCAAGAACTAATAAAAACTATTATATTTTTACTAAATTAGGTGATGCTGAATCTGAAAGAGATAGACAAGCATTGTCACCATCTGCATCAAGTTTACCTGCAGAAAATGGACAAATTTACAATTATATAAAAGATTCTACAAGGTGTACTGGTAGTTCTAATTGTAAATTAGAAAGATATTGTGACTATAAAGTAGAAAATGAAATATTTAAAACAGATGAGCCAGATGATCCAGAACCGGAAAATCCTAGTGATCCTACAGCAATATATAATGTAGTATTTCGTATAGTATCCCCAAGTATTATAGACCCAAATAATAGATTGATACATGGAGATTATGCTAATACTGTAGGATTTAAAAATTGGGTAAATTCAAAAGGGGATGCAGTAAAAAGAGAAATTGAAACAACTGATACGTTTAATCCAGAAAATTTAGAATATGAGTTTATAATAGATGGTGGGGTTATAAAAAAAATAAGAGATTATAATGCAGAAAATAAATATAACGATTTTAACTTAAAATGTGAGGATGGATTAGAATGCATAAGTGATTTTATAAAAGATTATGAAACTAATTATGGTAAAGCTACAATAAGAGCTGGAAGTAATATATGGAGATATTTGGAATATGATGAAACAGCAGAAAATAAATATTCAATAAAGACATATGCTAGAGGAGAATATGCTTCAACAAAAGGTAAATCATATGATGAAATAGTAGTAGGAGATGAGGAGTTGCATCCATGAAAGAGTCAGTGTGGGGATATTATTTAATATCATTTGGAATTTTAATATTCTTATTTATGTTTGTAATAACAGATAAGACATCAACAGATCAACAAGACTACTACTTGGCAAAAGAAATATCGAATGCCGCAATGTATGATGCAATAGATTTTGGGTATTACAAAAAATATGGAGAATTAAAAATAATAAAAGAGAAATTTGTAGAAAATTTTATTAGAAGATTTTCAGAAGCAGCATCATTAAATAAGACATATAAAGTAAGATTCTATTCTATATATGAGGTACCTCCAGCAGCGAGTATAGAATTAATATCACAATCAGAAGCAATGAATTTAACAGGTGGAGAAGATACTCAATTTGGAGTAGTAACGAGAATAACTGCAATATTAGAACTTAGAAATGAAAATGAGTAAAAGCATTGAAAAATGCTTTTTTTAATAAAAAAGTCTAGCAATACTTAGTGAAATGTATTATTATTAATGTAGATTATTAAAATAGGAAAGGGTGTATTATTATAAATAAATTAAAATATGTATTTTTATATTTTTTTATGTTTTTGTGTTCATCTTTTATAGTACACGCTGAATGCACTAATGAAGAAAGAGAAAAATTACTTGAACAAGCTAACAATATTGTTGTAAATTTTGAAGCTGATCTAAATGCAAATAAGTTTAATTTTTATTTATATAATTTAACAAGTGATTTATATGTAATTATAAATAATGAAATAGACGAAAAAACCGTTTACGGAAATAATGTTAGTGGAGTTTATACTTTTTCTACTGATGATATTGATAATCAAAGAACATATAGTATAAAAATATATGCAAATACAAATAATTGCTCAGGGAAATTTTTAACATCAAAATTAGTAAAAAAGGGAATAATTAATAAATTTGCAAAAGAAGAAGTTTGCAATGGAATAGAAGAATATTATTATTGTAATTCAGTTTTAGATACACCAATTACAATTAGTGATGAAATGGTGTATAAAAATATAGAAAATTATAAAAATCAATCAAATGTAAATTTAAATAATAAAAAAAGTAATAATATAATGTTTTTAATAAAAAAATATTGGTATTTTTTGGTTATTATTTTAGCAATTATATGTGTCATTTTCTTTATAAAATTAATTAATAAAAAAAAGAGTAAATTGATGTAAAGTGAAAAAATGGGGATAGTATTTTTGGTTTATTTGTAGTATACTAATATTATTAAAATAGGAGGAAAGAATTATGAATAATATTCTTATAAGAATTAAAAGATTTATAAGTAATAAAAACACAATAACTATTCTTTGTGTTTTGGCTGGGGTTGCGGTTTTATTAGTCGGATATGTATGGAGAGTTAATCAAGCTGTAGACCCAGTAAAAATTCCTTATGCTCTTAAAAGAATGCTTCCTAAAACAAAAGTAGAAGATGATATGATAGGAACAATAGAAGTAAGTGGTTCTTTTGTTAAACAAAACAAAGATTTAATTGATAGTAAAGCTTATATTTTAAATAAGGATTGGTATGTTAATTACGATACAGTTATACCAGAAGGATCACTTTTATATAAATCTCAACTAGTAGAAAAAAAGGATATTCCGGATACATCGTGGGATGATATTCCTGATGGAGCTACAATATTTAGTTTATCTGTTAATAGTCATAGTACATATGGGGATTCTATAATGCCAGATAATTTTATTGATTTATATATAAAAACTACTGATGAAGACGGAAAAGTTGTTTTTGGTAAATTTATAGAAAGTATTAAAGTTTTAGCTGTAAGAGATGGTGGAGGTAATGATGTCTTTGCTGACTCTCAAACTTCAAGAAGTAGTAGTGAATTATTATTTGCTGTTAAAAATGATTTATTCTTACTTTTAAGCGAAGCAGTATATGTAGGAGGAATAGATATAGTTCCAGTTCCTAGAAATGCAGTTTATAGAGAAGAAGGAGCTAATAAAGATGGAGAGACTGGAACTAGAGTTTCAAGAGAAGAATTAATGAATTTGATATTAGAAAAAGTTTCAGAAATATCTGATGAAATAGCTTCAGATTTAACTGCAGGAGTTAATGGTGATGAATCATCTATTGATAATGATAAGGATAATAATTCAAATAATCCTACAACTACAACTACTACGACAACTACTACAACTAGAGCTTTAAATATTCCTGGAACACAATCAGAAAATTAAGGTGATTTAATGAATGATGCTATTTTTTCTCAATTAGATTTTGGACCATTAAATGAATTTTTGGAAAATGATGATATTACAGACGTTTCGTATAGCAATGGAGGTCAAGTTTGGTTAAAATCATTGACAAAAGGAATTTTTCAAGTTGATAGACCTGATATAAATAATGCAATGATGGAAAAACTAGCATTTCAATGCTCTAATGTAATGGGGAAAACATTTAATATGGCTTCTCCATTTCTAGACGCAGAAAGTGCAGAATTACGTATGAATTTTATACATGAGTCAATTAGTACTAATGGGATTGCATGTGTTATACGTAAAACTCCAGCAAAGATAAGACTAAATAGAGACAAATTAATTAATGAAAGATATACTACTGTTGAAATTCATGATTTTTTATTAAAGTGTGTTGAAGGACATTGTAATATAATAGTAAGTGGAGAAACAGGTAGTGGTAAAACAGAACTTGTAAAATATTTAGCAAGCTATACTAAGGAAAATGAAAAGATTATAACAATTGAGGATACTTTGGAATTGCACTTAGATAAGATATTTCCACATAGAGATATTGTTGCTGTAAAGACAAATAATATTGCATCTTATTCTGATGTATTAGTATCTTGCATGAGACAGAATCCAAAATGGATATTACTATCCGAGGTACGTAGTGCAGAAGCTGTATTAGCAGTACGTAACTCAATATCATCAGGACACAATATTTTATCAACTATTCACTCTGATAAAGCTAGTGGTATACCTTTACGTATGTATTCACTTATGGAAAGCAGCCAAGATTTGGAACAATTTTTAAGTAGTGTACATAGATATATTCAAATTGGTGTATATGTAAAGGGTTATTTTAGTAAAGAATTAAATAGATTTCAAAGAGAGATATTTGAAGTTTGTGAATTTTATGTAAATGAAAAGAATCATCCAAAAGCTAATATCATTTACAAAAAATTCATGAACGGTCAATTTCAAATACAAAATCCAACAAAATATTTATTAGATTATTTAAGTATACAAGGTGTTATTCTACCAGAAGATACATTTAAATTAGGAAATGTTAATAAGGGAGAAGAAGATTAGAAAGAGGTGTTACTGTGAAAAACTATATTGTTGAAATAGCTTTAATTGGTGCAATCACTTTATTTGCTCTTGTTTCTAGATTTGGCAAGAATGATAAAGCATACGGTGCTACAAAAGGTTTATTTAGTAAAATTGTTTCTAAAGTAATGCCTTATAATTACGACGATGTAAAAGAAAAAGCAAAAGAATTAGGACAAGATTTTAATGCTAAACAGTATGCATTTCAAATTGTATTATTTTTAGCAGGTGGAGGATTTGTTGCATATTTATATTTCCGTAATTTAACTTGGGCTATAATATATGGAGTTCTTGCCACAGCTTTTATTCCATATTTAACTGTTTTAAGATATCAAAGAATATATAGTGAATTTATCTTTGAATGTATACAAACTTATTGTACTAACGTAATTATGGAATTTAATACGACACAATCTTTTGTTAAATCATTAGAAGGTGTTGTAGAAAGTGGTATTTTAGAAGATCCAGTATTAACTGATGTTAAAACTATGATAGACATGTCTTACAAAAACGGAACTATTGATGAAAGTATTGAATGGTTTACTAAAAAGTATCCATATTATATGGTAAAAAATATGCATCAATTATTCTTACAGATTACTAATGAAGGTGCAAAAGATTCAGGAGAGTCTTTGGAGAATATGATGTTAGATATAGATGCTTTAGTTGAAGGTGTTTATAGAGATAAAATGGATAGAAAACAATTTTATAATAAGTTTTTAACGTTTGGTTTAGCATTGTATTTATTAGTTATGTTAATACAATTTTTATTAGGAACAAATAATTATTTGGAAATGCTCAATGAATTTTATGTTCAAATTATATTGCATTTTATTATTTTACTTAATTCGTTTTTCTTGATAAAAGGAATAAAATTTTATAATGAAGATACGGGGGTAGAATAATATGACGTTTTATATAGAAATAGTTATAATTGCCGTTCTTATATTTGTTGCATTCATTGCCAATGGAAGTATAAGTATAAATAAATTTATTAAAGATAATCAAGAGTATTTTCAAACCTTAAAAGAAACCGATTATGAATTTTTACTTAAAGCTCGTTATGGATCTGGAATAGATTCTGATAGATTATTTAATATGCGTATAAGAGATGCAATGATGGGCTTTGTATTAGCAATACTCGTATTTATAAATAATATGGATTATACAAAGATTATAATTGCAATAGTAGTTGCAATAGTAATGTTTAAATTGGGTTATATAAAATTAAAAAGTTATTATAAAGCCCACTTACACCAAATAGATTCGATGTTGCCATATTATCTAAAAAGTTTGGAAATATTAATACAACATTATACTGTTCCAGTAGCTTTGGGTAAATCTTTAGAGGATGCTCCAGATATATTTAAAGAAGGATTAAAAGAACTTTTGCAAAAAATTAATGCAGGTGATAGTTCTATAGCACCTTATATGGATTTTGCTAAAGATTATCCAGTTAGAGATTCAATGAGAATGATGCGTTTATTATATAGACTTGGATTAGGAAGTCAAGAAAGAAAACAAGAACAATTATTACAATTTTCAAGATCTATTTCTAGTTTACAACAAAAAGCAAGAGAGACAAGATATAAAAATAGATTAGAGAAAATGGAACAAAAAACTATGACGATGTTATTGGCAACAGGTGGTGGAGTTATGGTTTTACTAGTAATTGCAATTCTAAATATGTTTTAAAAATATCAATATATTTGATATTTTTTTTGTAAATAATTTGTAAAAAATAAAATGTAAAATATAAATTTCATTAACTTAAAGTATTTGTTTGTTATAATCATATAAGAGAGTGTTAGATATGAAATTATTATTTTTATTTATAATTGCAGTTTTGCCAGTAATAATATTAGGTTATTTTATTTATAAAAAAGATAAAAACAAAGAACCTTTAAGATTATTAACAAAATTATTTTTATCAGGAATATTATCTTGTTTAATTGTTTTTTTATTAGGAATTATATTTCCTATATTTAGAATAAATACTATTAGATTTAATTATATACAAACATTTTTTTACAATTTAATATATGTAGCCTTAATAGAAGAGTCACTTAAATGGATAATGTTATATTTGGTTTCATATAAAAGTAAAGAGTTTGATGAATTATATGATATGATTGTTTATGCTGTGTTTGTATCTTTGGGATTTGCTTTTTTTGAAAATTTGTTATATGTAATACCAGAGGGGATAAAAGTTGGTATTTTAAGAGGTTTTTTAGCAATACCAGGTCATGTTTCTGATGCTATTTTTATGGGACACTATTTAGGTTTGTCAAAATTATATCTAAATAATAAAAATTATAAATATTATAAAAAGAATTTTATTTTAAGTTTAATTATACCTATTTTATTGCATGCAGTTTATGATTTCTTATTATCTACTAATCTAGATATATATTTAACTTTATTCTTTATTTTTGTACCTATTTTATATGTTTATTCATATAGAAAAGTTTTAAAAGTATCTAAAGAAAAAATAAAAATAAATAACAAATTAACATAGTTTAATCTAATTGTGTTTTATGAATTTTTTTTGTATAATATTTTTTGAAGAAAGGAAAATATATATGAAAATATTAAGTGTAAATGCTGGTTCATCATCTTTAAAATTTACTTTATTTGATATGCCAGCTGGAAATGAATTAATTGGGGGTACATTTGAAAAAATAGGATTAAGCGATAGTTTTTATTCTATAAAAATAAATGGTGAAAAAAATAAAATTAATTCTGTTGTAAAAAATCATTCTGATGCTGTAAAAATTTTAATAGATGAATTATTAAAAAATAAGGTTATTTCATCTTTGGAAGAAATTGATGGCGTAGGGCATAGATTAGTTCATGGAGGAGAAAAATATACTGAAAGTGTAATAATCAATGATGAAGTTATTGAAGCTGTAAAAGAATTGATTCCTCTTGCACCTTTACACAATCCTGCTAATTTAACAGGGGTAAATGCTTTTATGGAAAGTTTGCCTAATACACCTAATGTTGGAGTTTTTGATACAGCATTTCATCAAACTATGCCAAAAGAAAATTATTTATATGGTATACCTTATGAAATGTATTCAAATTATAAAGTGAGAAAATATGGATTTCATGGTACTAGTCA
>CANQSL010000027.1 GCA_947626515.1 uncultured Bacilli bacterium | reverse complement strand
CAGCGAAAAGATATTATAGATTATTCATATGTCTTTTTCAATGTTGAAGTGTTGCACTTCATTTTTAAATTAACAAATCTTTATAAATTTGACAAATGATTAAGAATATGCTAAAATGTATTTGTCAATGGGGGTTGGACATATAAAGTTTGGGTAAAAAAAGAACTCCATTGAGAGTTTTTTTGACATTTGACAAAAAACATTGTTTATGTTAAAATAACTTACATCTTTTGTAAAAAAAGTACAATTATTCTTTGGAAGGGGGAAATTAAAATGTACGAAGATACAGAAAAGAAAATGGATTGGAAAGGATTATTTTTAAAGGCTATTATTGTTTGTTTAGTAGTATTGATAGCTGTAAAAGGTTATTCTTTATTAAAGGGTAATGACAATAAAGTAGAAGATAATAATCCAAAAGATGTAGTAGTTGATAAAAATACTACTTCAACATTTACAGCAAATATGGAAAAACTTAGAAATGCTGGAAAAGCTTACTTTGAAGCTAATGGAGAAAAATTACCTAAAGTTGAAGGTGGAACATCAATGGTAACATTGAATGATTTAATAAATAAAGGTAATTTGACTGCATTAACTGATGAAGAAGGTAAGAACTGTGATGGTGAAAGCAGCTATGTAATTGCTATGTTAGAAGGAAAGGAATATAAGTTAAAAGCTAATTTAGTATGTGGTAATTCATCTAGTTATTCATTAGTTTATCTAGATAGTTATAATGATAATGAAAATGATACTAATAATGTAAGTTCAACAACTAATACTTCTAGTAATACATCAACTAATAAAACTAATACTAATGTTAGTACAGGTAAAAATAATTGTTCTACTTGTGGAACAAGTGTAAATGTACAAACTAATACTAGTGTTAATAATAAAGTTACAGTTAATGGTAACGAAACAACTAGTAAACCAAATTCAAATAATAACTATAGCAGATATTATACAGTAAAATTTGATTCAAATGGTGGTAATAAAAGTTATAGAACACAAACAGTAAAAGAAAATGGATATGCATATAATCCAGGAACAAATACAAAATCAGGATATAGATTCTTAGGTTGGTATTTAAATGGATATAAATTTGACTTTAATACAGTTATAACAAAAGACATTACATTAGTTGCTAAATATGAAAAAATTTATGGCAATGATGATGATTATGATTATGACGATGATTATTATACATATTACACTGTAAGATTTGATTCAAATGGTGGTAAGAAAACTTATAGTACTCAAACTGTAAAAAGAAATGAATATGCATATAATCCAGGAACAAATACAAAATCTGGTTATAAATTCTTAGGTTGGTATTTAAATGGTAAAAAGTTTGATTTTGATACACCTATAACAAGAAACATTATATTAGTCGCTAAATATTCAAAGATTTATGATGATGAAGATGATTATGACTATCAACAAGTTCAAACAAAAACTTTAACAACAAAAGTATATTCTATGGGATACTTTGATAAAGGTACACCATCAATAACTATTAATCATACTTTAAGATTACCAGAAGAATTAAATAAGAGTTCAATTGTTAATATTAGAATTAAGAAAATTGATTTCTATAGTGTAATAGATTCTAGATCAGAATTACAATTGTATGAAAGCAAACATCCATCAACATTTATATATGAACATACAAGTGGAGATTATCCTGATACAATGTATGATGATCCTTATAATACTAACACTTTAGCTAAAGTTAATACAAATAGTTTATGGTTTAACTATAACACTGCTTTTGTAACAAGAGCAAATACTGGAAATGGTTTTGATGTTAACTGGGGAGCTACAAGAATATCTTCACAATGTTCTGATCCATTTACAAATGCATGGGGTGGAAAGAGCTGTAATGTTGGTATCGTATATAAAGTTACTTGGGAATATCAACAATTAGTTTAAAAAGGGGAAAAGTAGAGAAATCTACTTTTTTTTTACAATAAAAAAAAGATTTTATTTTAAATCTTTTTTTCAAAACCAGTAACAACATAAGGATCTTCTTCAGTTCCTGATCCATGAACAGAAGTATTTTCACTTATATTAATTACTATTCTTGCCATTGCAGTATTTATAGCACTACTTGTTGTTACACGAGTTCCAATCTTATAAATATAATGTGTATTTCCATTAAATGCTGTTATTGTCCAATAATTGCCTTTTAGTTTTGATAAGTAATTATAATTAGAACATGAATTAGACATTGTATCTGTACAATTTTGATCTAAGCTTGCAATTAAATATTCATTTAATTGAATTAATCCAATATATTGATTATCTAGTCTTTCACTGCATTCAGTAGACCCATCTTTTGAGGTATCTTCTTTAGATCTTTTTCCTATACAAAGACTTGTCTTTTTAATATAACCTTTTCCATCGTCAGTGAAGATTTCATTGCCATTATATATTTCATCTAAATTTTCTTTTATTCTACTATTTAAATTATTATAAAAATAATTATTAATTCCTACCATGTTTGACATTTCATCATTATATCTATCATCCCAAACAACTGATGATCTTTTATCGTTTTCTATTAATTTAATAGTTCCATCGTCATTAATTTTCATTATTCTCCAAAGTATTCCATCAAGTACCAAATAGTTGTCGACATTCTCGCCTCTAAAATAATAAGAACCGTTTATATTATACAACCCATCACCTGTAGTTACTATATTTTCTTTTAATTTGTCTTTTAGTAAAATAGATTGATAATTTTCATTATTAGAAGTGCAATTAAGTATTGGAGAATACATAATATAATTATTATTGTTTTCAATAGTTAGTGAACCACTACAAGTTGTTCCTTTATCTAACATTTTATCTAATTCTTCAATAATTCCTAACGTTGTTAGATCTCCCAATGACAATGTTTTTGTTACTGATTCTCCAGGTAAGTCATCTTTATGATTTTTATAGTATATTTTAGCTTTTTTTACTATTTCTAATTCCAAATTTTCTGGTGTAAAGGTTCTACTACATCTAGATAATAAAAATAAGAATAGAAATAAAACTATAAATATTGCAATAACTATAATCATTATTTTTTTTAATTTATCATTCATCCATTCCATCAACTCCTATAAAAAGTATATCATGCTAATAAAGTTATTACAATAATTGAAATTGTTTTTTGTTTTAATATTTTTATAAATATGGTATTATTAATATAGGTGATTATATGAGTAGTAACGACGAAATAAAAATTCCTAAAACAAAAAAAGAAAAATTAGCTTTAAAACATATTAAGTTAATAGCAATTATTGGAGTATTATTAGTTGTATTGATTTTTTTAATAGTTTTTACAATTAATAAAAAACCAAAAGAAAAAAAAGAAATAAATAATAAAGTAGCTACTAAAGAAGTAAAAAAACTAAATGTTTATGATGAAGATAGCAATGCAAGACCATATGCAGTTATGGTGCCAAATGATAGTGAGGCCAAAACTAGACATTATGGATTACAAAAAGCATATTTAATTTATGAAATAACAGTAGAGGGTGGAATTACTCGTCTTATGGCCTTATTTAAGGATGTCAATGTTGAAAAAATAGGCCCTGTTAGAAGTAGTAGACATTATTATTTAGATTATGCTTTGGAAAGTGATGCTATTTATGTTCATTTTGGATGGAGTCCACAAGCAGAAAGTGATATAAAAACTCTTGGCATAAACAATTTAAATGGCTTATATAATCCTTCTAATATGTTTTGGAGAGATCAAAATTTAGGAGCTCCTAATAATGCATATACATCTACTGAAAATATTAAAATAGCAGCAGCTGATAAAAATTATAGAGATACTTCTGATAATTATCAATTATTGAATTATTCAAAGGATGAAGTAGATTTAACTAAAGATTCTTCTTATCAAAATGCTAATAGTGTTATAATAAAGTATACTAATAGTGGATATGTAAAATACGTTTATGATGCTGAAAAGAAATATTACTTGAGATATAATAATGAAAAAGAAGATATAGATTTAAGTACTAATGAACAGATGCATATGAAAAATATATTGGTTTTGAAAATGGATAATACTGGTATTTCTGGAGATGATAAAGGTAGACAAAATTTAGCCAATATAGGTACTGGGGATGGCTATTACATTACTGATGGTTCTGCAATAAAAATAACATGGAATAAAACTAATAGAGAGAGCAAAACAATATTTAAAGATATGGAAGGTAATGAAATAAAAGTAAATGATGGAAATACTTTTATTCAAATTCAACCAATAAACAAAGATATTATAATAGAATAGAGGAAAAGATATGAAATTTTTAACTGATAATTATTTAATATTAATATTAATTGGTTTATTTTTTGTCTTTGCATTAATAGGTTATATAATAGATAGCTTTAGAAAACCTAAAAAGGAAGAAGAAGAAATACCTGAAGATATTAAAAAGATACAAGAAATGATAAAAAATAAACAAACAATTAATCCTGAAGTAGAGAAAAAGGAAGAGAAACCACAAGATGTTTTAAATGACTATGATAAAGAAGTAAAGTAATGTAAAAAAAACTATTCATAGTCTTTTTTTGTAGAATTAATAAAATTCATTTGATATAATAAATATATATTGTAAAGGAGTGGTATAATGACATTTACATCCGTATGGAACATTTTTACAAAGATAGTGGATATTTGTTTTGTTTGGGTAATATTTTATTTTATTCTAAAAAATATAAAAAATAATGTAAAAATGGTATTGATATTTAAGGGAGTTTTAATAATTATATTAATTAAGATTTTAAGTAATTTATTAAATTTATATACAGTTGGTTTATTATTAGAATATGTTTTATCTTGGGGTCCTATAGCACTGATTATAATATTTCAACCAGAAATTAGAAATGTACTAGAAAGTATTGGAAGAAGTCAATTATTAGGACGCCATAAAGTCTTAACAGTAGATGAAAGAGAAAAATTAGTTTATGAAATAATGGGAGCTATTGAATATTTAAAGAAGAATAGAATTGGAGCTTTAATAGTATTGGAAAGAAATATGTCTTTACAAGAATACATAGAGCCAGCAAATAAGATATATTCTGATATAACTGCGCCATTATTAGATGCAATATTTTTTCCACCAAATCCATTGCATGACGGTGGTGTAATTATTCAAGGTGATAAATTAACATGTGCTGGAGCTGTATTTAAAACTAGTATGAATCCGAATGTAAATAAGAAATTAGGAACTAGACATAGAGCAGCTTTAGGAGTTGCTGAAGAAACAGATGCTATCGCTTTAGTAGTTTCAGAAGAAACAGGAAGAATTTCTATAGCAGTTGATAATCATCTATATTACAATTTAACATTAGAAGAGTTTAAATTAAAATTATTAGATGAATTAAAACCAAAAACTGAAGTTTTCTATGATGCAGATGAGGAGGAAGAAATAGATGAGTAAAATATTTAAACCCTTTATCGCATTGTTTAAAGGAATTTATAAATTTTTAGATATAATTATTGTCACACCTATAAGTAAACTTATATATATGATTAGTAAATTAGGTGGAAATAATTCGGGTAAAGTAGAAAAATTATTAAATAGACCTATTGTTTTATTATATGTATCATTGTTATGTGCAATAGGAGTATTTTTATTAACTGATAATAAAGTTATAAATTTAGTAGATAATGAGGCAGAAATTATCAGTGGACAAAAAGTTAATGTAACTTATAATGAAGAAAATTATGTTGTAGAGGGTGTTCCAGAAACAGTAGATATCACTTTAATTGGTTCTAAAAGTAATTTATATTTAGCTAAACAAATTGGTGATCATGAAGTTGTTTTAGATTTAACAAAATATACACCTGGAACATATAAAGTAAAATTAAAATATAATCATTCTATGAATAATGTAAGCTATAAGTTAGATCCTTCTACTATAACTGTAAAAATTAGTCAAAAAGAAAGTGAAGTATTTAATTTATCATATGATTTAATGAATGAAGATAAATTAGATAAAACACTTACTATAGGCGGGGTCACTTTAGATAAGAGTGAAGTAATAGTAAAAGGTTCAAGAGAGACTTTAGATACTATCGCAAATGTAAAAGCTTTAATTGATTTAGAGGCAGCAGGATTAACTAGTAAAGGTGAATATAAGGTTGACTCTATTAAATTAGTAGCATTTGATAATAATGGAGATAAAGTAAATAATGTAGAAATTATTCCTGAAAACATTAGTGCTTCTATAAAAGTTGACTCTTATTCAGTAGATTTACCAGTTAAAATTATAACAACAGGAAATGTTACAACTGGATATGCATTAAAAAATATTACTTCATCTGTATCTACAGTTACTGTATATGGTGAAAAAGCTATATTAGATGGTTTAACTAAAATTGAAGCTTCAATTGATGTAACTAATTTAAGTGATGATAAGACATTTAATGGTGTTACTTTAATTAAACCAGCTGGTGTAAGGTCACTAAGTGAAACTACAACAAGTGTAACGGTAACATTAGATAGTGAATCTAGTAAAGAATTAACAGGAGTTAAAGTTGAAAGTAGAAATCTAGGAAATGGCTTAGTTGTTAATGCTCTTACTGAAGGAGATGGAACAATAACAGTCATTGCTAAAGGTGTAGAATCTGCATTGCAAGAATTAGAATCTTCAGATATTACTGCTTATATAGATTTATCTGGATATCAAGAAGGTACGTATGAGGTAGATATAAAGCTTGCAACAGATGATTCTAGATTCTCATTAGTTTCTACTACAAGCAAAGTAAACGTTAAAATAACAAAAGAATAAAAGTAGTTAATACTACTTTTTTTTTATAAATTATGTTATCATTATAGTAGGTGATACTATGAATAATCGTGGTTTTACATTAGTAGAAGTAATTGCAGTTATTTTAATTTTAAGTATTCTTGTAATAATTACAACTCCAGTTTTTACAACAATAAGTAAAAATATAAGAACAAAAAACTATGAGTCAAAAAAAAATACAATTGAAAAAGAAGTTTTAGCTTATGCTGAAAAATATTTTAAAGATGACATATATAATGGTACAACTAATAAATGTTATTATTTTAGTGTAAAATATTTGATTCAAAATGGAATAATAAAAAGTGATGATGCAAAAGAAGAATATATAGAAAATGATGTTACAAATGAAAAGTATACTAATAGTTATTATTATGTAGTTGTGTATTATGATGCTGCAAATTTAAAATTAAAGGCAAGTGCTAACAATAGTGCTTCTGTTAATTCAACTGCTACATCTTTTAATGGAGTAAGTTGTAGTACTAATAAAAAATTATAAGGAGGAAAAATGAAAAAAATAATATTATTAATTATGGATGGATTCGGTTATAGAGAAAATACGTATGGAAATGCAATAGTTGATGCCGATATGAAACATTTTAAAGAGTTGTGGAATAAATATCCTCATAGTATTTTAGAAGCTAGTGGTTCTTTTGTAGGGTTGCCAGATAATATTTTTGGCAATAGTGAAGTTTGTCATTTTGCTATAGGATCTGGTAAAAAAATAAAACAAGATATAAGTATTATAAGTGAAGCAATAGAGAATAAAAGTATAAAAGAAAATGAAAATTTTTGCAATTTGATAAATCATGTTAACAATAATAATTCTACGTTACATTTAATGGGACTATTAAGTGATGGTGGAGTTCATTCTCATATTAGTTATATGAAAAAATTAATTCCTTTACTTAAAGAGATGGGTGTTAAAAAAGTAGTATTTCATGCTATAACTGATGGTAGAGATACTGATTCTATGTGTGCATTAAAATATATAAATGATATGGATAATATTTTAAAACAAAATAATATTGGATATATTGGAACAGTTTGTGGAAGATATTATGCAATGGATAGAGATAATAACTGGGATAGAACTAAAATATATAGCGATTTAATATTAAATGGTAAAGGATTAAAAATATTAGATCCAGTTATTGCAATAGAAAATTGTTATAAAAGAGATTTGACAGATGAATTTTTACCTCCGTTAATATTAAATGCTGATTCTAAAATAAAAGAAAATGATGGTTTATTATGGTTAAATTTTAGAAAAGATAGAGCACGTCAAATACTAAAATGTTTATCTGATGATAACTTTAATGAATTTTATGTTAACAAAGTAAATAATTTAAAAATAGTTAGTATGGCTATAGTGCCAGAAGTTAGTACACCATATATATTTGAAAAAGATTTATCTAATGTTTATAGTATAGGGAAATATTTTTCTGATTTAAATTTGACACAAGCAAGAATTGCTGAGACAGAAAAATATGCTCATGTAACTTATTTTTTTAATGGCGGAGTAGAAGAAAATTTAAAAAAATGTGATGATATAAAAGTTCCTAGTCCTAAAGTACAAACTTATGATTTGAAACCTGAAATGAGTATAGAAGAAGTTACTAGACAAGCTGTTAAATGCATGGAAAAAGATTATGACTTTATTTTAGTTAATTTTGCAAATCCAGATATGGTTGGTCATACTGGAAATTATAATGCAGCTGTAAAAGCTTTAAAATACGTTGATGCTGCATTAAAAATTATATATGATGCAAGTGTTGATAATTTCTATGATTTAATAATAACAAGTGACCATGGAAATATAGATACAATGTTAGATGCTAAAGGTAGTCCAGTTACCACTCATTCTATGAGTCCAGTTCCATTTATTTTTTGCGATTCTAGTCTTAAATTAAAAGAACACGGTGATATAACAATGATTGCACCAACGTTATTAAAATATATGGATATAAAAATTCCTGATGAAATGAAAGAGACTCCATTATTAATCAAAGAGGAGGATTAAATGGATTATAGTATTTTAAGAGAAAATGATATAAGGGGTATTTATAAAGAAAATTTGACAGAAGAAGTCGCCTATAATGTTGGGCAAGCTTTTGGTACTTATTTAAGAAGTGAAAACAAATTAGAATGTGTAGTTGGATTTGATAATAGAGTAAGTAGTCCGATATTGACTGAAAATCTTATAAAGGGTTTAAGAAATACTGGAATAAATGTTATATTTGTCGGAAGAGTTACAACACCAATATTAAATTTTGCAACTATAAAATTTAATATAGAAGCAGGAATTATGGTAACTGCAAGTCATAATCCTGCAAGTGACAATGGTTTCAAACTATTTGGCAAAGATTTTTTGCATTTAGATAATCATGAGTTAAACAAAGTATACGATTTGATTAAATCAAAAGATTTTAAATCAGGAAATGGGTCTTTAACAACTAAAACTATAATTGATGATTATTTAACAACTATGAAGACTTTTATCAATATTAAAAATAGACCTATTAAAGCAGTAATAGATACTGGAAATGGAACTGTAAGTTTATTTATAAAACAAATAATGGGTATGTTTCCAAATCTAAGTATTATATATCTAAATGATGTAAGTGATGGTACTTTTCCTGTTCATAATCCGGATCCCAATGTAGATGAAAATTTAGCTGAATTAAAAAAAGTTGTAAAAGAAAATAAATGTGATATTGGAATTGCTTACGATGGTGATGGAGATAGAGTAGGAATAGTCGATGAATTAGGAAATACAATAGAATCTGATAAATTGTTAGCATTATTTGGTAGAAATATACTTGTAAATAACGAAAATAAAAAACTCGTATTTGATGTTAAGTGTTCTAAAGCTTTAGTTGACGATATAAATGCTCATGCTTTAGTACCAATTATGGTAAAGAATGGAAGCGCATTTATAGAAAGTGAAATAGTAAGACAAAATGCCTTAATAGGTGGTGAATATTCAGGGCATCTATTCTTTAGAGATAGGCACTTTGGATATGATGATGGAGTGTATGTAAGTTTAAGATTAATAGAAATAATGTCTAATAATGATAAGAAATTATCTAGCTATTTAGATGGATATAAAAAATATTTTAATACTCCAGAATATAGAATTAAAACAACTGAAGAGTTGAAATGGAAAATTGTAGATAGTATAAAAGATTATGTAAAATCAAAAAATTATAATTTTATAGATATAGATGGTGTAAGAGTTGAATTTGAAGATGGGTGGGCTCTTGTTAGAGCTAGCAATACATCCGCTCAATTATCTATACGTTTTGAAGCTATTACAGAAGAAAGATTGAAAGAAATAGAAGAAGAATTTATGACTATAGTCAATAATTTAAATAAAATTTAAAATACTAATCATTAGTATTTTTTATATTTTACAAAAATATAATTATCATGTTATACTTTTATAGATTGAAGGAATAATTATGAAAATACAATATAGTTTATTAAAAAAAGAGGAAAATACGAATGCAAGATTAGGAAAAATTAAAACAAATTATGGAGAATTTGATACTCCAATGTTTATGCCGGTTGGAACATTAGCAACTGTAAAAACATTAAGTCCAGAAGAACTAAAAAATGTTAATGCTGGCATTATTTTATCTAATACGTATCACTTATGGTTGAGACCTGGTGAAGATATAGTTAATAAAGCTGGTGGATTGCATAAATTTATGAATTGGGATGGCCCTATATTAACTGATAGTGGGGGATATCAAGTATTTTCTTTAGCTAATAAGGAAAATATTACTGAAGAAGGTGTTCCTTTTAAAAACCATTTAAATGGAGATAGTTTATTTTTGACGCCAGAAAAAAGTATAGAAATTCAAAATAAATTAGATAGTGATATTGCAATGAGTTTTGATGAATGTATTGGTTATCCAGCAGAATATGATTATGTAAAAAATAGTGTTGATAGAACCTTAAGATGGGCCAAGCGAGGAAAAGATGTTTTTAATAATGAAAATCAAAGTTTATTTGGCATTGTTCAAGGTGGAGTTTATGAAGATTTGAGACGTCATTGTGCTGAAGAATTAGTAAAGATGGATTTTGATGGATATAGTATTGGTGGTACTAGCGTAGGCGAAACAAAAGAAACTATGTATAAGATGGTAGAAATGTCTACTAAATATTTGCCCGAAAATAAAGTTAGATATTTAATGGGAGTAGGAGATCCTATAGATATAATAGAAAATGTTATACGAGGTATAGATATCTTTGATTGTGTAAGTCCTACAAGATTAGCTCGTCATGGACATGCTTATACAAAATATGGAAAAATTAATATTAAAAATGCTAAATTTAAAGATGATTTTAGTCCTATAGAGAATAATTGTGATTGTTATGCTTGTAAAAATTACACTAAGGCATATATAAGACATTTAATAACTTGCAATGAAACATTAGGATCCCGTCTTTTATCTATTCATAATATAAGATATTTAATAAGATTAACTGAAGACTTGCGTAAAGCTATAAAAAATGATAATATTATAGAGTATAAGGAAGAATTCAAGAGAAATTATTATGGTAAAGAAAATTAATATATGTTTAATTCTAATTATAATAGTTACTGTATCTTTTTTTACAGTATACAAAATGAATAAAAATCATGAAGACAAGCTTTATGATGTTTTGTATAGTGAAATAAAATATGCAGCGAATAAGTGCTATTTAGAAAAGAAATGTAATGAATCATTTGATTTGCAAACATTATATGACAATAATTATCTAGATACTGAATATGATCCAATAACAAAAGAAGAATTAAATAAAAATTTAAAAATATCAATAGACAAAGATGTAATTAATATTGAAAAATAATAAAAAATTAAATAAAATAAATTATTTAATTTTTTTTAACTTTAAATGTATTTATATTTAACAAAATATATATTATTAAAATAACTAAGCACATAATCCAATGAATATCATAGGTAATAAGTAAAAATATTAGATTATCAATAAAATAAGTTATAATTATATATAAAGATATAATTAAAAATATTGGATATATCCATTTCTTTTTAGTTATTTCATAACTTATTTCATAAAGTATTTTACTGCAAAAAGATAAATAAATATAAGTTGTAAATAACCAACTAAATGATAATAGATTTTCTATATTGTTAATAAAGTCTAATAAACTTATCTTTTTCAAAATAACATATTCAGGATATTTAAATAATTTAATTAACTCTATACCTAATACTCCCTGTGTAATTAAAATATATATACCTAATATAATGTTACTAAATATATAATTTCTAATAATTTTCTTTTTTTTATTTTCCATTTCAAATTTGAAACCGCCATATAATATATTTGGAACTACACTATATAGAGCAAATTCAAATGATAAAAGTATTATTTTATAAAAACTTACATTAAATAAAGGAAAATAATTTGCAAATCTAATTTCCGGTAATAAAGTAATAAAAGCAAATCCAATAATAGCTAAACATAGTATTAATAATACCGATGATATTTTTAAGTTAACTTTTATATTATGTATATTAGTATAAATTATAGTAATTAAAAGTGGCAATACTATTACAAATTTATTAGTATCTATTAGATATATACTATTAATTAAATTTATAAACTCTATTAATCCAATAACTAACAAAATATAAATTAATACAAACATTATTATCTTTTTTAACTTATTAGATTTATAAAATGACATATTAGTTATAATTGATAATAAAATTATTCCAAAAAAAGTACCTAATATTAAACAAAATATAGTGCTTTCTTTAGCTTCAGATAATATTCTTGAAATTCCAATACCTAAAAATAATATTTTAGATAAAAAGTGAGTTAAAGATAGATAATCTTTTTCATTACTTTTTTTCATATTCTCCTCCAATTGTATTTAATATTAATCCTTTTTTAGTAATTTCTACTTTAACTTCAACATCAATTTCATTATCATAAAAATTATATTTTTTTTCGCCAAATCTTCTATATATATAATCATTAATACCTAATGCATCACTATTTGATGATTTTAATTTATTTATTAATGTTTTTATATTATTTTTTATTGATTCAGCAGAATGTTTATTTAATTCTTCAATTGTATTTATTTTTTTTAAATCCATATTATTTCCTATCGAATCTAAATTCGCTTTTATATTAATATTTAATATAATCTTATTATTTTTAAAATCATATTTAGTTTTATTTTGTTCAACTTTTATAACGTATGGACAGTTATTATAATTAAAATTTAAAAATATTTCATTATTAGTATTACTTATTAAATTTATATATTTTATTTCATTTTGATCTAGAGTACCTGCAATTTTATTTTTATCAAAATAATAAGCTTCATCAATTGTGATTTTATTATCCTTTACTTCAAGTTTATTTAAAATAATATCTATATTGGGATTAACATAATTATATAATTTTTGTAAAAAATCGTATTTAGTTATAGCTCCATTATTACTACTATATGTTATAATTCCTCTAACTTTTTCACCTAATATTGGATTATCATCATCTTTAGTTTTTTGTATTTCTTTTACATCATCTGTTACTAAAATAAAATAATTAGTATTTAATTGAATGCTTTTTTCAAAATAATTGAATAAGTATTCTAAGTCTTCTTCAACTACTTTTTTTGAAAATATTACTGCATTTGTATGAACAAAATAAAGATTTTTAGATACACTTAATGAAGCATTATCTAATGCTGATTTTAAATTTTTACCTTTTCCTTCAATAAAATAAGCAACTTTTTTGCTTTTGTTTTCACTTTTTTCTTCTTTATAAAGCTCTACATAAGTTACATAATTGTCATCCTCTTTATCAACAATAATACTTGATACTATAGCTAAATCATTTAAACTTTTATAATTTGTATTACATCCGCCTAAAAATAAACATAAAAGTACTAATATAATAGTTTTTTTCATAAATTACCTCTTGTTGTGTTTTTAGTTAAATATTTACTTCTTTTATTAGTATTTTTTGAAAATAAAGTTTCTTTTATATACGTAAAATCTGTTGGTTTAATTGGAAATGAATAATTATAGTAAAATGATTTATAGCTTATTATATTTATCAAAAATAATATTATTGAAATGCATATGCCATATAAACCATAAAAAGCAGCAAGAAGTAAGAAAATAAATCTCCACAATCTAATTGCTCCAGTTATATCATTATCTGTAAAAATTAAACTTGTTATATATGTAATTGAAACTACAATTATCATAATTGGACTTACTATGCCAGCGTTTACAGCAGCCTCTCCCAAAATTAAAGCTCCCAGTATGCTTATTGCAGATCCATAGCTATTAGGAAAACGCAAATCACTTTCTTTTAATATTTCACATATTATTAGCATTATCAATGCTTCGACAATAGCAGGAAATGGAACTCCGCTTCGTTGAGTTGAAAAATTAATTAAAAGTGGAAGTGGTATAGTTTCTTGATTGTAGTTTGTCGAAGCAATATAAAAAGCAGGTATTATTATTGATAAAAAGAAGCATAGTACTCTTAATAGTCTTAAAAAATTGCTATTTATAGATTTAATATAATTGTCGGTATTAGGATTAAAAAAGTCTGCTAAAAAAGAAGGTAATATCAAAGCAAATGGAGAGTTATCTACAAGGATTACTAATTTGCCATTTAATAGACTATTACATATTAAATCTGGACGCTCAGATAACTTTATAATAGGAAATGGATTTTTATTATTGCCAATTATTTTTTTTAATACCCCAGCATCTAATATTCCATCAATATCTATGTTTTTAATTTTCTTTTCAATATCTTTTACTAAATTCATATCAGTAATATTATCAATGTATAAAATATTTATAATAGTTTTTGTTTCTCTACCAACAAATTGAACATTATTTTTTAAATGTCTTGTCTTTAATCTTCTTTTTATTAAACCTAAATTTTTTTGAATATTTTCTACAAATGAATCCTTTGGGCCATATAATGAAGGCTCGGTTGTAGATTCAGTTATACTTCTATCTAATTCAGCTTTAGCTTCAACAGCATATATTTTGTTAAATAAAATTATTATTGTATATCCATTAAAAAGATAAAATTCAATTTTATCTTTATTATCTATATAAATAAAATGTGGTGAAGGAATAACTTTAAATATATTAAGTATACTTGAATTATTAGATATTGCTTTTAATATATAATCGTTAACTCTATCACCACTGACTAACGTCTCTAAATAGAATATATGTATATTTTTTAAATTAATATTTATTTTCTTATATATTAAATCATTGCACTCTTTAAATTCTTGATTAATATACTTAACAATTTTGTTCATTCCATTCACCATTTATAGTATGTTTATTTATATAGGTTTTATACTTTTTTAAATATTAATTGATATATATTTTTTTATAAAGTATAATTTAATTAATAAAAAATATATATTAGTAGGTGGATTATGCAACAATTTGGAGAATTAAAGGAAAATGTTAATTTAAAAGATTATAATACATATAATATTGGAGGAAAAGCTAAATATTTAATAAAACCATATAATATTGAAGCTTTAAAAGGTTTAATACGTTACTTAAAAGAAAATTCTATTAAATATTTTATATTAGGCAAAGGAAGCAATGTAATACTTCCAGATGAAGATTACGATGGAGTAGTAATATTACTAAGTAAATTAAATCATATTGAAATAAAAAATAATGTTGTTTATGCTGAATCAGGAATTTTGTTAAATAATTTAATAAATGAATTAATGAATAATAACTTGTCTGGTTTAGAAAATTTATATGGAATACCAGGTACTTTAGGAGGAGCAATTGTACAAAATGTTGAAGCTCATAAAACACAGATAAGTGATTATCTTATAGATATAAAATATTTAGAAGATGACAAAATTAAAGAAATTAGAAAAGAAGAATGCAATTTTGTATATAGATCGAGTATCTTTAAAAAAAATAAATCAAAAATAGTATTATCGTGTACATTTAGTCTGCAATTTAAAGATAAAAATGAAATAAAAAAACAAATAGAAGAAATTGTAAAAAAAAGAATTGCTACTCAGCCTTTAGAATATCCTAATGCTGGTAGTGTCTTTAAAAATCCAGAATCCATTCCAGCAGGAAAACTTATCGAAGATAATAATTTAAAGGGGTATCATATTAATGGAGCATATGTTTCGAATAAACATGCTAATTTTATCGTAAATCTCGATAATGCTACTAGTAAAGATATCAAAGATTTGATTTATTATATAAAAATTAAAATAAAGCAAAATACAAATATAGATTTAGAACTAGAACAAGAGATAATTAAATATTAATAAATTCTTATTGAATTTATTTTTTTCATTTTTTTTTCATATATTTGATATAATATTAAACGATGAGGTGAAGTCTTTTGAAAGTTTTAATAGTGGATGACGAGATTTTAATTAGAAATGTAATTAAAGAATATTTAAGATTAGAAGGGTATGAATACGATGAAGCAGAAGATGGTGAAATTGCTTTAGAATTAATTAAAAATAATAACTATGATTGTATAATATTAGATATTATGATGCCTAATTTAGATGGATTTAGTACATTAAAAGAAATTAGAAAAAAAAGCAACGTTAAAATAATAATTTTAAGTGCTAGAAGTGAAGAATTCGATAAACTAGCTGGATTTGATATAGGTGCTGATGATTATGTGACAAAACCTTTTAGTCCAAAAGAGTTAATTGCAAGAATAAAAGCTGTTGTTAGAAGAAATGAAATAAAAGATGGAAATATTGAAGTTAATGGAATAAAAATTAATACTTTATCTAGAGATGTTTTTATAGATAATAAAAAAGTAGAATTTACTCATTCACAATTTGAAATATTAAAATTATTTTTAGAAAACCCAAATATTGCACTAACTAGAGAAAATATAATTGATAAAATTTGGGGATATGATTATGAAGCTGAAGACAGAACTATAGATGCACATATTAAATTAGTAAGAAACAAATTGGGAAAGTATAAAAATTATATTAAAACTGTAAGAGGGGTGGGATATAAGTTTGAAATTAAAGAATAGATTAAATAATATTCAATTTACAACTATGTCTTATTTAATAACCTTTTCAGTTGTGATATTACTTATATTGTGGTCTTTTCAAATAATTTTTTTAAAAACTTATTATGAAAAATATCAAATAAATAAATTAGATAAAGTTGTTACAAAATTAAGAGAAAAAACACATACAAAAAGTGAAATAGAGGCAATTGCTTATGAAAATGACTTATGTATTCAATATGTTTTAGATAATGAAAATATATTATTTAATGGATTAAATAATAATTGTGTATTAAAAACTAAAAGTATTGGATTAAGTAAAATAATAGATAATTTTATATTGAGTAATAAACAAAAAGAAATAATTAAATTAACTAATCCTAGAAATAATACAAAAAGTATTTTATATAATATAAAATTAAATAATAGCTATGTTTTTTTAAATACTTCACTAGAAGATGTTAATAGCACTACAAGTGCTTTGAGAGGTCAACTTATTTACATAACTTTGATTGTCATAATCGTCGCTATTATAGCTTCTATATTTTTATCAAAAGTGTTAAATAAAAATATATTACATATTACTAAGCAAGCAAAAAAATTAGCTAAAGGATATAATGATTTAGAACTAAATAAAAGTGGTATTACTGAACTTGACGAATTAATTGATGCATTAGAGTATGCCAACAAAGAAATTAAAAAAACGGATGAATTGAGAAGAGATTTACTTGCAAACTTAAGTCATGATTTAAAAACTCCTTTAACTATGATAAAGGCCTATGCTGAAATGAATAGGGATTTAGATATTGAAGAAGTAAAAAGAAAAGAAAATTTGAATATAATAATTGATGAAACTGATAGATTAAATATATTAGTAAATGATATATTAAATTTAAGTAAGTTAGAAGCAAATTATGATAAATTAGAAAAATCTGAATTTGATTTGGTAGAACTAGTTAATGAAATAATAAAAAAATATAATATTGTAAAAGAATTAGAAGATTATAAATTTGTAATTAATATGCCTAAAGAGGCAAAAGTATTTGGAGATTACAACAAAATAAGTCAAGTTATATATAATTTGGTAAATAATGCTATTAATTATACTGGAGAAGATAAAGTAGTTAAAATAGAAGTTATTGAAAAAAAGAAAACTTATTTGGTAAAGATAATAGATACAGGAAAAGGAATAAAAAAAGAAGATCTTAATATTATTTGGGATAAATATTATAAAAATGAAAAAAATCATAAACGTAATAAAATAGGTACTGGTATTGGTCTTTCAATAGTAAAAAATATATTAGAAAAACATAATTTTAAATATGGAGTCGAAAGTGAAATTGATAAAGGTACAACATTTTATTTTGAAATAGATAAAAATTCATAAAAAATTCATATAAGTATATTAATATTAATAGTGAAAAAAGGAATTTTTTATTATTTTTACAAATCCTATACAAATAAATTAAACTAAACTCACACTATTTTTTATTCCTTTTTTCACTTTTTGGAATAGAAATTTCTATTCTTTTCTTTTTGTTTATTATTGAATTTTATATGTAATCGTGATACTATTTTAATGATAAAGGTAAGGTAATATTTATGACTGAAAAAAGTAATAAAGGTTCTAATTTAATAATAACAGTAATAGGTGTTGTAACGTTATTAATTGCAGTAATTGGGACAACTTTTGCTTATTTTAGTATAACTATAAAAAATAATCCTAGCAATGAAAACAAAGAAAATAAGCCTATTAGTTTAGGTTATATTGAATTTCAAAATGGTAAAAATTTAAATTATAGCAATAAAATTTTAGATATATTGAATGAGAATGAAGAATTTAATAATAAAATAATATTTTCGATTGTATCATCTGCTAATATACCTGAAACGGAGAAAACGGAATATAATGTTTATTTTAACATAACAGAAAATACTTTTAATGCAAATAATATAGTTTATTATGTTAATGGGACTCCTAGCAAAAATAGTGATGAAATTAATATAAAGTACGGTAATTTATTAGATGAATATAAAACAATATATACTCCTGTTGTAGATAATGTGCCTCAATATAATCAAAGTTTAGACGTTGGTTACATACCAGATAATTCTGTTAAAAAAATATTGATAGGTCAGGGTAAAATAGGAGGAGCTTCATCACAAGATGATTGGTCTTTTGAAATTTTATCAAATGAAAATGAAATGGAAGAACAAGAAAAGATATTAAAAGGCTATATTTCAGTTGAGATATGAAATTATAACGAAGTAATAAAATAAGACGGTGATTAAATGAATAAGAGGGAAAGAAGAAAAAAAATAAGACAATTTATAAATAAAGCAATGAAATTATTATCATATGCTGTTATAGTAATCTTAATATTTTTTGCTCTATTTTTTGCTTATTTTTTTGTTAGTTTAGGTTTGTATAAAATGAATCCTTCAGCCAATCATTTACCTAGATTCGGTCTTTATGCTATAGTTAGTCCGAGTATGTATCCCAATATAAAAGTACATGATGTAGTTTTTGTTATGAGTCAAAATAATCAAGATAACATAAAAAAAGGTGATGTTATAACTTTTATATCTAATAGTAATGTATCGAAAGGATTAACTGTTACACATAGAGTAGTAGATATAGTAACAAATGCAGATGGAACAAAGAGTTTTTTTACTAAAGGTGACAATAATGATAAAGCTGATCAAGCTACTGTATCTATAAATGATATATTGG
The DNA here is from genome assembly GCA_947626515.1 of uncultured Bacilli bacterium. Classification (GTDB taxonomy): domain Bacteria; phylum Bacillota_I; class Bacilli_A; order RF39; family UBA660; genus UMGS1124. Next base: position 683 of record CANQSL010000027.1, on the reverse strand, counting down.
GTAAGGTAATTTTTAAAATTCCAAAATTAGGAAAAATACGATATGTGCTTTCAAATATGTTTGGATGGGTAATGATTATATTACTTCCAGCATTAGGAGTTATAATTTATGATTTTATAAAACTTTTTAAGCTTTTATCTTTTAATAATAAATTAATGAAATTTAGTAAGATTAATAGAAAAATAGAAACTGATATAGATGTAGAGGATTTAAAAAAATTGCAGAAAGGAATGTCTATAGTAGAAAAACAATATAAAGAAGATAAAAAAACGTCAAATGAGTAAATATTAATTGACATTTTTGAAAAGAATATTCTATACTTATAATAGAAGGTGAGTTTTATGAAAAGTAATAGAGGACAAGCTTTAGTCGAATATGTATTAATAATTGCATTAATAAGCGTTATTACAGTAAGTTTAGTAAATTTTTTTGGGGGATATTTAAAGGACTCTATTACTAAAAGTAGTTGTTCATTAGTAGATCAGGTTTATGAAAAAGGTGATAAGCCTGGTGAAGGAAAATGCGTTGATAAATATTAATTAAAGTTGTCAGTAATACAAGAATTAGGAACTTGTATTATTTTTTTATAAAAAATTTTAAAAAATAATGTTAAGATTTTTTAGAAATGTCAGTTTTTAATTAATTGATAGATAACAAACAAAGGCAAGCTTTGTTTGAAATAA
>CANQSL010000026.1 GCA_947626515.1 uncultured Bacilli bacterium | reverse complement strand
TTTCTCGGCATAAAGTCGTATTATTTACTTATTATTTGATTATTCAAAAGTTGCACTTGACTTTTTAATTAATAAATTTATAAAGATTTATTCAATTTTTGACAGCTTACTTGATACTTAATTTTATTACCTTCTGAGTCAAGACATACAATATCATCACTATTATTAATGTACGAAAGTACATGTTCTAAATAATTACTATCTCCAACATTAATTATGTTTCTCGAATCTAGCCAATCTAAACCAGTCTCGATTGAAACTTCTGAAGTGCCATAACAATATTTTAATACTTTTTTAATATTGCCTATACCATAATTATACCTTTGAATAGCAATTGGTAAATTAAAATTGGATTCTCTCAAACAATTTTGAAAAATCATACACGCTACTCTAATATTATATTCTGTATCTAATAATTTATTTCCATCAACCTTAATATTTTCATATGTATTGGTATTATAATTAAACGCTTTTAAAGTTTCATTATTCCAAGCACTTTTTTCAATTTGCATCAATCCCTTAGCATATGAATCAAAATACATTTTTTCTCCACCTGTTTCTTGAGTTGCAATTCCTAACATTATTTTTGGATCTATACCGTATGCATTTGATATTTTAGCTATAGTATCATAATAAGTATTTTTTGTATATTTATATTTATCCGTATCAGTTCTATCATTATAATTTACATAATAATTTTGACAAACAAATTGTTCATTTAAATTTTCATAATCTATTGTTTCATTTAAATAATCTTGATCTATATCAGTTGTACTAATTTCATTAAAGTCTTCATAAAATTGTTCATCATCTTCCTTTAGCAATTTATAAATGATAGAAAATGTTGTAACTCCAGCCAATAATGTTGCTGTTACACTAGTAGCAATTTTTTTTATTCTTTTTACTTTCTTTTTTCTTAAGTATTCTTTTTTCTTTTGTAACCTTATATGTTTACAATATTTTATAATATTATATAAATCAGATTCTTCTTTAGCATTAGAATAATTAACTATTTTTACTATAACTCCATCAATTTCAAAAGAAATAATTCCATCAATTATTTTTATATTTTTAATGTTCTCTTTATTTAATAAAATTTTCTTACTTTCTTTCGATGCTACTATATACTCAATTTTTTCATCTTCTTTACTGATACAAATTGGATAATTTCCATCTGTTATTTTAAATATCAAATATTTCATAACGCACCTAAATATGAATCTACCAAATCAAAATCATGATCTTCTTCTATTGGAATCAATTTTAATTTTTCATTTTTAATTTCATAAAATGAAGCATATATATCATCTTTATCAATCTCTTTATATATAATAAAATTTTTATTTTCTTTATTAAATTTATCTAAAATAATAAATTTAACTTCCTTATTATTTATAAATAAACTAAAACTAATATCACTAACCATAATACCTCTATCTAAAAATCATATACACTAAAAATATAATTAAAATAGTTAAAGTAATTGTTCCATTTATTCTATCACTTTTTTTAGTTTTATTTTCAATGCCTACCATCATTGTAGCAAAAATACCACCTACTAATCCACCAATATGAGCTCCTAAATCTATTCCAGGCAATAAACTTATTAATAAGTTAATACCTAATAATGGCAATAATTGTTGAGTTAATACACTACCTAAATATATTCTATAGTGATAACCAAAATAAAGTAAACTTCCAAATATACCAAATATTGCTCCACTAGCTCCAACACTTACTCCATTAGTTACAACACAAGATAATAAGCTTCCTGTAATCATACTTATGAAATAAACTATTAAGAATTTTTTCTTTCCAATAAAATTTTCAACTTGACTACCTACAATGTATAAAGAATACATATTACATAATAAATGCATTATATTAGCGTGCAAAAAACCACAAGTAATAAGTCTATAAATTTGTCCTGATTTTACTAAATTAGGCTCTAATACTAAACTATTGGTTATAAAATAATTATGAGTAATATTGCATATTAAGTAAACTAAAAACATCAATATATTTAATGCAATAAGTATTTTTGTTGCAATAATTGGTTTCTTCTTAAAAACACTTTCATAAAATTTATTTTCTTTCTCTGTTTTTTTATTTATATCATTAGAAATATTTATCAAAAAATCCAAACCGTGTAAATCTTTAATACGTTCCTTTGAAATTTCTGGAAATAATGATACAATTCCATCTTTTTCTTCTAAATCTTTAGTTGATTTAATAATTAAATTATCTATATTAATATTCTTACATTTTTCAATATCTACTAAATCATTTGTATCTGTCAATATATTCAAAGTTTTTAATTTTCTTGTTAAAGTCTTCTTACTTATTTGTTTATTAACATTTAAGATTTTAAATATGTCAAATTCAAATTGTTCATTATTGTGTATATAGTTAGAATTTATTCTAATTATTTTATAATAAGCGTCTAAATTTTCTAACCATATTTCATTTTTTACTCCATTTACTACTATAGGTGCATAATTCTCTTTAGTAACAAAATAATGAACTATTCGCATAATTAACTCATCTTTTTCAGAAACAATTAAACTATTATTCATAATTATCCCTTCCTAACATATATATATTGTATAATAAAGTTTAATTTAAGTAAAGGAATGTTTATGAAAAAAATTTTGAGTTTTTTAATAATTTTAATACCATGGTTTTTAAGTAGTATAGTCTCTCCATTTAATAAAGAGTTTTATCAAACTTTAAATTTACCTATCTATACACCTAATCAATATGTATTTATATTTACATGGATTATATTATATATCTTAATATCTATATCTATATATTTTACAATTAAAGATAAAAATATAAATAGAAATTATTTTTTACCATTAATATTAACTTATATATTTAACCAATTATATAGTATTGTATTTTTCTATTATAATAATTTGTTTTTAAGTGCTGTCGTTACAATATTAGGATTTATATCTTCTGTAAGTTTAATTTACGAAACTTATAAGATAAATAAAAAATATGCTTACTATTTAATCCCATTTGTTCTATGGAATCTCTTTGCAAGCATACTTATAACAAATATATTATTTATTAATTAAAGAAATTTTTTCTTTTTTTATTTATAATTTTAATCAAGAAAACTGTTTACAAGATCTTTAAAAGCTTTACCTCTAGTTTCAAAATCTGGAAATTGATCCCATGATGCACATGCAGGACTTAATAAAATAATATCTCCTTCTTTACTTATTTCATAAGCTTTTTTAGTAGCTTCTAATAAATCATCTTTTACTATCACATTTATATTATTTTTATCGGCAAATTCTTTTATTTTATTTTTAGTTTGTCCAAAACATATTATAGTTTTTACATTTTTTAAATAAGGAGATATTTCATCAAAAGGAATATTTCTATCCAATCCACCCATTAATAATATTATATCATCGTTAAATGAACTTATAGCTATTATAGTAGATTTATTATTTGTGGACTTACTATCATTATAAAATTTTCTTTTATTCAATTCTCTTACAAATTCAATACGATGCTCTACTCCTTTAAAAGTTTTTAAATAGCTAACTATAGTTTCATCATCTACATTAAATAATTTTACAATAAGTATAGCAGCCATTATATTTTCATAATTATGAATCCCTTTAATATTAATATCTTTAGTATTTATTATCTTCTCATTATTATAAATGATATTATCATTTTCTAAATAAATATCACCTTTTTCTTTTGAAAAATATAATTTCTTTGAAGGTATATCCTTAGATAAAGCAATTACTTCTTCATCGTCTTTATTTAAAATAGCAAAAGAATCTTTTGTATGATTATTAAATATCTTTTTCTTAATACTTTTATAGTTATCATAAGAATTATTATGAAAATCTAAATGAACTTGACTTAAATTTAACATAGCACTTACATCAGTTTTAAACTTATACATGTCACACAACTGATGATCTGATATTTCTAATACCAAAATACTATTTTCTTTTATGTCTTCAACAATACTTGCTAAAGGAACGCCAACATTACCTCCTAGATAAACATTTTCTTTGCATCTTTTTAACATTTCATACACCATTGTAGTTGTTGTGGTTTTTCCATTTGAACCTGTAATACCTATAATTTTGACATTATCCTTTAAAAACTTATAGCTAGCTTCTAATTCATTTATTACTTCTAAATTTAATTTTTTGGCTTTAACTATAGCAGGATTAGTACTTATTATTGCAGGATTTTTAATTACATAATCAAAAGTTTCATTAACTATTTCTTCTTGATTATCTATGATTATATATTTTATATTTAATTCATCTAATTCTTTATAAATATCTTCTTTTTGTTCTTTAATATCTGAAATTGTTATATCATTATTATATTTAGATAATAATCTTGCTACTGCAAGACCACTTCTTGCCATCCCTAAAATTAAAACCTTTTTATTTTTTATCATATTTACTCCTATTCTTTATAAGAAGGATTTTTTAAAGTATATATATTGAAAAATTCTCCACCTTCTTCTAACATTATATCATTATATGAATAATCCTTTTCCCAATTCAATTTTTCGCATAATTTATTTGAAGCAATATTTGCAGGATTCACATTTCCAATAAAATATTTGACATTAGGATACAATTTTCCATAATTTATAACTATCTTTTTTATAGCATTTAAAGCTATGCTTTTCCTTCTATAATTTTTTCTAATAATTAAATCTATAGAAATATTATTAATATACATACCTATCCTAAATAATCCAACTAAGATACCATCACAAAAAATACCATTCAAGTCTTCACTATAATAAGTAAAATTAACATAATTTACTTTATTATTTTCATACTCTAATATTATTTCATCTTTAATAGAATTAAACTCATCTATAGATATCTTTCTTAAATCTATTTCCATATTTTTCCTTCTTTTTTTATATTATATTGCATTTTTTTTAAGATGTACACTTTTTTTAAAATAAAAAAAGCCATAATTGACTTTATATATTAGCTTTTTATACCAATAGTAGCATTAAAAGTTGCATTGTTATTATAATTTTGAGGTTCATCTTTACTTAAAAATTTAAATGTCACAGTATACGTATAAGTAACATTAGCTGCAATTGAAACATTATCTAACATTATTTGATTAGTACCAGTAGCTGGTACAGCAGTTTCAGTTTTATTATTACAACTTCCAGAAGAAGATGAACATGTTATAGAGTATACAAATTCATTTTGCTTAAATGTATTTGTTAAACTCAAAAATACTAAATCAAATGCTTGTTCTACATTTCCAGTATTTGTAACTTTTAAAGTTTTTGAACTAGACCAACCAGGAGAAATATTTGATGCATTAATTGCCGAACTAGAGTCATCATATTTTAGACCTAATTTTCCTACTGTTACATCATTCTTTATACCATTTCCTTTTGCTTTTGTAACAAAAAAAGCATATGTAAATCCAACTATTGAAATTGTAATAATTAATATTGAAATAGTAAATAATAATAATATCCTTTGGGTTCTACTCATAAATTACTCCTATCTAATTCTAAAGAAAGTTTATCATGACATATTTAAGATTATCAATATTTACAAATAAAATTATACATTTTATTGTCATTTTTCTTCTAAGCATTTTAAATGCTCTTTAAAATACTCTGGCAAATCACATTTAAAATGCATAGCTTTCCCTGTTTTAGGATGAATAAAATCCATAGAATACGAATGTAAGAATTGTCCAAATTCACTGCATTTATCATTTGTATATACTGGATCATTATATATTGGATATCCAATATAATTTAAATGTACTCTTATTTGATGAGTTCTTCCCGTATCTAATTTTAATTCTAATAAAGTATAACCTTTATAATTTTTTAATACTTTAAAATGAGTAACAGCATTTTTAGAATTTTTGCTAGTGACTGCCATTTTTTTTCTATCGGTTTGACTTCTTCCAATAGGAGCATCAATTGTACCCGTCTTAGTATTAATCTCACCTTTTACTAAAGCTATATAATGTCTAACAATTGTCTTGTTTTGAAAATAATTAGATAAAATTTCATGTGATTTATTATTTTTTGCAACGATTATTAACCCACTTGTATCCTTATCAATTCTATGTACAATACCAAGCCTACTTTCACCGTTTACATCACTTAAATTATTTGTGTAATACATTAATCCATTAACTAATGTATGAGAATAATTTCCATTACCTGGATGAACTACCATTCCACTTGGCTTATTAATAATTATTATATCGTCATCTTCATATACAATATCTAAATCCATTTTTTCTGGCAAAATATCTTGTTTTATATTAAAAGATTCATCTATATTAATTAAATCTCCCTCTTTAATTTTATAATTTGCCTTAACTTTTTTACCATTTACAGTTATATGCCCATGCTCAATCATTTTTGATAATAAAGAACGAGAATAATCTAAATTTTGACTTAAATATTTATCAATTCTTTCCTCATTTACTTTTTCTACTACTACTTCCACTTTTATCTTCTCCCTTAATTATTGCAATTATTAATAAAAATACCCCTATAACTATAAATGTATCTGCTAAATTGAAAACTGGAAAATTATAATTTAAAATTTTAAAATCCAAAAAATCTCTTACATAACCAAATAATAATCTATCAGACAAATTTCCTAAAATACCACCTATTAATAATCCAAACCCAAATATATTTTTAGTATTATTTTTAAAGCTATTCAAATATCTTATAAGAATTAATATTGCAATTAAACTTAAAATTATTAAAAATACTTTACCATTTTGTAATATGCCGAATGATGCACCATTATTATTTATATATGTCAAACTAAAGAAATTTTTTATTATTGATAAAGAATCATTTAATTTAATAAAAGCTGAAATTATAGCTTTGCTTACTTGATCTAAGATAAATATAATTAAAGATAAACCTAAAACTTTCTTTGACATATTAACACCCTTTATTATTATAAATCAATTAATCTAACTCTACAAGTATAACATCTTCACCAATTTTGACAACTTGATTAATTGTAAATATACTTTCCTTATTTGAAAATTTAAAAAAGAATTTTTTTGTCATAGAATAAATATTTATTATTTTACCATCTTTATCAATTTCTAAATCACTTATTTTCCCAATATTACTTCCATCACTTATATTTATGATTGTTTTATCTTGTAGTTCACTTATTTTCATAAATATCACCAATTAATTATATGCTTATCTAATTAATCTTTTAACATTATTAATTGCACTTTTCTCTATTCTTGAAATTTGCGCTTGACTTACTCCTAATTCACTTGCTATTTCACTTTGAGTCTTTCCTATTATATATCTATCAGTTAAAATACTTCTTTCTCTAGGTTTTATTTTTAAAAGTGCCTTTCTCAAACTAATATACATATCTCTTTCATCATTATTATTTTTTATATCTGCAATTTGATCTGCTAAATATATTGTATCTCCACCATCATTATAAATAGGTTCAAATATAGACATTGGTTCTTTTAAACTACTTAATGACAATTCTAATTCATAATCACTTATATTTAAATTTTTGCAAATTTCTTCATTGGTTGGCTCTTTTCCAAAACTAGAAACATATTCTTCTTTAAATTGTAGTATTTTATAAGCATTATCCCTTATACTTCTAGCTATTCTTACTTGAGTCGAATCTCTTATATATCTTTTAACTTCTCCAGATATAAGTGGCACAGCATAAGTTGAAAACATAACATTATATTTAGTATCAAAATTATCTACCGCTTTAATTAAACCTATACATCCTACTTGAAACAAATCATTCATATCATACTTACCAGTATTATATTTCTTTATAATACTCAAAACTAACTTTAAATTACCATTTATTAAATCCTCTTTTTTAGATAAATCTCCATTTTGATATTCTAAAAATAATTTAATCATTTCATCATTTTTTAATACTTTTAAATTATTTGTATTAATACCTGTAATATCTACTTTATATTTACTCATAATATAGTCCTTTCAAACTTATTTATGAGTATTTAACTATTAATTTATTCAATAAAAATATTTAATTTTATTGTTTAGATAATCATATTCATTAACTTCATTTATATAATTATATTTATTTTTATAAATATTTTTTATATCTTTTATACTAATCAATCCATTATGTTTTAAATTATAAATAACTCTCTCTATATAGAATTTATTTAATATATACTTATAACTTTTTAAATAATTTATTAAGCTAAATAAAAGAAAAAATATTATTATATAATTATTAATTTTAAAAATATATAAATATATAACAAATAATAATAGTGTTATAACATTAATAATTATGCTTATTAAAAGGGATATTCTAAAAGGTAAATACAATTCAAAAATACTATTCATTATTTTATAACCATCTAATGGAGTTATTGGTAATAAATTAAATATTATTATTAAAGTATTATATTTAATAAATAAATTGAATATGTTTAAATCGATTATATTTATTTTAAATAATAAATATCCAATAATATATAGTATTAATTGATTAATTATTCCTCCTAAACTTATCAATAATATTTTATATGAATTAGTATTTATTAACATATTGCTTTTAATAATACCACCATATGGATAAAATACTATACTTTTAACCTCTATATTATTTAATTTCATAAGAAAATAATGACCTAATTCATGAATAAATAATATTAAATATATAATAAAAATATCTTTATAATAACCAGATAAAATAGATAATAAAAAAAACAAATAAGTAAAAACATTTATTTTAAATAAATTCTTCATAATCTATATATTTTCCATCTTTAACAAAAGTTAAGTATATATATTCAGTTTTACTTACTCCCAATAAAGTATCCGATTCAATATAATCATATAAACTTACACTTAAATTATCTATATTAGAATACCAATAATCTATTCCATCAGTTCCCTGAATAATTACTGTATTTCCCAAACCATCTTTATTACCTATATATACTACTATTCCTCCAGTTAAAGAATATAAATTATAATTTTTGCCTACTTCTAAAGAGACTCCATTTAAATATTTTTTACTCTCATTATAAACTAATCCTTCTTTCATAACTACTTTTTCTTCATATAAATCAAATGGAATATATTTATCTATGTACTTATTGTAAATTTTATTAAAAAAAGAAAGATTAATATTATTATTTAATATATTATTTTTAAACCATAATAAATTATTATCACTAAAGTTACAAATTATAGATATAACTAAAAATAAAATAATACAAATAAGAATTCTCGTTATTAATCCTTTAATATATTCCTTCATATGTTTCACCACTAAATTATATGAATAAAAAAAGAATAAATACTATTTATCCTTTAACAAATCACTTCGTTTTAAATTAGTTTTTTTTAATTGTTCGGTTTTTCTCCACTCGTCTATCTTTTTATGATCACCACTTAATAATACATCTGGTACACTCATACCTCTAAATTGAGCCGGCTTAGTATAAACTGGGTAGTCAAGTAAGTTATCTTCAAAAGATTCATCATTTAGACTATCTTTATTTATTACACCATCAATTAATCTAATTACACTGTCCGCTACTATCATAGCTGGAATTTCACCACCAGTTAATATATAATCCCCTATACTTATTTCCATATCTACAATACTACGTATTCTTTCATCAAAGCCTTCATAATGTCCACATAATAATATTATATGGGTTTTTTTAGATAATTTTTTTGCAACAGATTGATTATATGTTTTACCATCTGGTGTCAACATTATAACCAAGGAATCATCTATTTTTATACTCTCTATGGCGTCGAATATAGGTTCACACATTAAAACCATTCCTGCTCCTCCACCATAAGGAGTATCATCTACCTGATGATTGTTTAATTTACTAAAATCTCTAAAATTAATAATTTCTATATTTACTAACTTCTTATCAATAGCTCTTTTTATTATTGATTCATTTAAAAAATTATCAAAATAGTGTGGAAATAATGTTAATATACTTATCTTCATATTATTAATCCCTCTATATTTTCTACAATTATTTTTTTATTTTTTATATCAATAGATTTAATATATGGTGAATTAAGAGGAATATAATAATTTTTTTCATATTCGATATATAATAAAGGATTAATATCATTTGAATAGTCTTTTACAATACCATAAACAGTATCATTATACATTACATTTAACCCTATTAAATCACTTAATAAATAATCACTATCTTTAAGTTTTAATATATCTCTAGAAGTATATACATTTTTACCAACAAAACATAATACATCATTGATATCATCTAATTCATCAATCGTAATCATATCAAAATTTTTATGTACTCTATAAGATCTAATCACATGAATATCTTTATCAATTATAATATTATTATTAACTTTAAATACTAATTCTTTTTTTTCAAAATTACTTTTAATACGTATTTCACCTTTTATACCATGTGTACCAACAACTTTTCCTATATAAACTAAATCCATAATTATCACCAACTAATTAAAATTATAACATAAAGAAACTTAAAACCATAATAAAAAAGGCTTAATTTGTGCCTTCTTTTATTTTTCTTATCAAATTTGTATACCAAGTAACATTATCTAACTTATTTAAAAGTACTTTAGATTCATAATTAGATAACTTTCCTGGTGTAAAAACTTCTCCATTTTTATTGACAAACTCTTCTAAGTTTATACCAATAACTTCAAATTCTTCTTTTAACATACTTTGTAAAGCAACAACATGTGCTACATAAAGTTTACCCTTTTGATATGGTTGATTCAACTCTTCTAATAGTTCTTCAACTTTAGGTAAATTTTTCTTTTCTATATAAGAATCTGCTAAAACTGATGCAATAACATTTGCTTTTTCACCTAAATCAGCTAATTCTAACATATCATTTTTATTTTGAAAATCCATTTTATTCTTTCCTTTCTACTCTTTATTAATAATAATTAGTTAAAAATCCAATCGACTACGTCTCCTCCAACTGATGCTATACCAGAGACTGCATCACCAATAAATGAAACTCCATCAGACACAGCATATGAAAGACCTTTTCCTGCTGTTCCTAGTACATCAAGTCCAGACTCAGCTGTATTACCAATAAAATCAAGAAGTCCATTTGTTTCCTTATAGTTATCTTTAAGAGTTTTTCCTAAATCGCTAACCAAATCTCCATATTTATCTAATTTACTTTCACTCGTTTTTGAGCTTGATGTATTTTTTGAACTAGAAGATGCACTAGATTCAGATTTTATATTTTCCTTTTTTGATTCAGAACTTTTATTGTCACTACTTGAAGAAGATTCTGTGCTTTTTGCACCTTCCAACACATCTGATGCAAAGTCTCCAATTCCAGCAGCAACTCCAGTAGCAACTCCAGCTGCAGCGGTACCAACCGTACTAATTGCATCTTTTGCTTTTTCAAAAACATTAGAAACACCAGAAATCGTACTCATTCTTTGTAATACAGCATTTAAATTTGCTTCAGCTTCTGCTTCAGTAACTTTATATGATTTAATTTGACTAGTTAAAAATTCTTGTAATCTTGGTAATTGTTGTGATAATTCAGTTGTTATAGTTTCTATTTGTTTTGAAATACTATCTAAAATAGAATTTATTTGAGTATTTAAAACATTAGATTTAATAGAAGCTATATTATTTTGTAATTCAGGAGTATAACTGTTTAACAAAGTTGAATTAACTGATTCTAATTCATTGCTTATAGACTCTACTTGGTCTACACTTAAATTAATCATTGCCATAAATTATTCCCTCCTATCCTTCTATTCCATTCAAAATACTTTCAACTTCACTCAATGATTCAATACCTGCTTGATCAATAGAAGTATAGCTTCCTATCTTGCCAGCCAAATATCCATCTAATTGATTTAAGTTTTTCAATGTTTCACTATAAATTTGTTCCATATTTGATACATATCCTTTTAATATTGCTTTTATATTATAACTATCAATATATCCAGATATATTTCTCAATTGGTTTTCTGCAGTACCACAAGCTGCTGTCAATTGACTTCTCATATCATTCAAACGGTTTTGAACTTCTTTCATTCTTTCCGTCGTAAATTTAATTTCTGCCATTTTCATTCCTCCTAAATTGTAGTTTGTGAAGTTTTATCTGTAACTTCCATGTATTGTATTATAGCTTGTGAAAAATCATTATTACAAGCTATAATATTTTCTAGTACTTGAGTATTTTCTTCTAAGCCCTTTGCAAAAGCTTGTTGATCTTCTTGAGTTTCTGCCCAATAATTCTTAATTTCCATTAAAATCCATTTTATAGAATCTTTTACTGATTCTATTTTTTCTGTTTGAGTAATTAGATTTTCTGCTTCACTTTTTACTACTGTAGTATTTTTTATTGCTATATTTGCCATTATTTATTCCTCCTTTATCCATTATTTGCTGTTCTTATAGATTGTTCAGCAAATGATTGTAATTTGTCAGCTAATGAAAATATTGCTTCATTTAGTTGTCTAATTTTTTCGTTATTTTTTTGAATACCAGCCATATAAGATTCTTTATCTGCTGTATCTGATTGCCATGCATTGTTTATTTGATTAATGCATGTATCCAAATCACCTCTTAAATAAACGATATTTTGATTGATTTGAACTAAATCTCCAACTTGAGATAATAATCTTTGTGCATCTTGAATTTCAAAATTATTCATAATCATTTTCCTCCTATTTTATTTACTTAAATTATACCATACAAAAGAATTTATTTGCAATGTTTTTTTATAATTTTATTAAAATTGTAAACATTTTGTAAAATTATATTTCTTTCTTGCTCTGTAATAATTTAATCTTTATACAATTGCCTTTATTTATATAATAACCTTCATAAAATGGAATTTCTTCTCTTAATTTCCTGTCATAGCTATTATTAATTTCTAATAAAGTTTGATTTTGTATACCAGAACCTAACCATATTCCAGTTTTAGTATCTATTAAATTATTAAACCATAATTTAATTTTTATTTTCTTAATTTCATCTATACTGTCTATTAATATAACATTTATATTTGAATTACTTCTTTTAAGTTCTGCTATATCATCTAATATTTTATCAAATTTAGGATCATTTAAAAAATGTATACCGTTTATTATTAATAAATGTCTTTTGTTCTGTTCTTTTTTTATATAATCATAATATTGTTTAAAAATATCATCTAATCTTTCATCAAATATCTTTATTTTATTAAATGTAGGTAATTCTTCTTTATTTGAATTTATTATAACTCTAGCTAAATTTGGATCATTAATATTATCTATTATTTTATATAATATATTAGTAAACGAACTAATTATATCAGTATCATTACAAGTAATTAAAAAACCTTTGTTCATAAAATTATATTTCATAATTTTTAAATTATCTACGTTAACTCCTATAGGAACATTATCAATATTAGTTACTTCATTACTTATAAATTCATAACTTACTATATTAGGAAGAGTTGGTATCTTTTCTGCAAAACTTTTTGCTTTAGTTTTTAACATATCTGATACTTGTTTAATATATTCTTGTATATTTTCTTGATTGCTTGGATAAGCTGTTTGAAATTCATATACTTCTCCAACATCTATTATTCCTCTACCTTTAAGTTTAGATGGAATTACTTTATTAGGATTATTTAATAGAGATTTATAATCTGTTTCCTCAGTCATTTGAAGCAATATAACTTGTTTAAAATTTTGAGAAAGTTTAAATCTTAATGAATTGCTTGCTACAGCAGTCATTATAAACGATATACCTAATTTTTCTCCTTCTCTTGTAAGTTTTATAAGTGTTTCATAGTACTCTTCAGAATATATTTCTTGAAAAGCATCATAGTTATTTATTATACATAAAATATTAGGTATTATATTTTCTTGATGTGTAACATAATAGTAGTAATCTCCATTATAATCTTTTAATAAATCTTTTCTCTTTTCTAATTCTTCATTTAATTTTTTAAATAAATTCTTTATCATTTCTGATTCACTAGAATTCATTATATCGCCAATAATAGGCGAAGTTCTAAACGAATTTAAGACTTCAGCACCACAGTCGATTACATATACATTAACTTCATCGGCAACATGATAAGTCATAAGTGAGTAAAGAATAGTTGTTAACAAGTTTTCCTTACCACTATTTGCCATACCATATATTAATGTATTTCCATTTTTAGATATTGGAAGAGTAAGTAAGCCTTGTTTTTGATAAGCTGGAGCATCATATTCTCCAATAATTGGATTCAATATAAAATTTTCTTTTTTATATCCATACTTTTCTACTAAATTAGGAATATATATTTTTTCAGGTATTGCATCTAACCACAACTGTTTTACTGAAATATTTTCTTCTTTTGCAGCTTCATCGATAGTTTTTAATATAAAAGGTAATTCCTCGCCTTTATAAACAGCATCGACAACTTTTCTTTCAGTATTAATTTCTTTGTATGTCTGCCCTACATTGTTAATAAATTCTAAATCTGAATCTATTATTGTTTTATGTTTTTCAGATTCATAATAAGGACTTCCGGCATATGCGGATTGTCCTTTTGCAAAATATTCATTATATCCTACTTGCAAATAGAACCTTCCTGCTTCTTTTAAAAATGCTGCATCAGGTACTCTTATCATATCATTTGAATCTGCTTTATCTTGTACTTTTAAACAAACTCTAAATTTTGAGTTTGACCATATTTGGTCGTCTACTACTCCACTAGGCTTTTGTGTTGCAAGAATTAAATGTACTCCCAAAGAACGTCCAATTCTTGCCGTTGAAATTAATTGTTGCATAAACTCAGGTTGTTGAGCTTTTAATTCAGCAAATTCATCACTTATTATAAATAAATGACTTATTGGTTCATCAATTTTACCTTCTCTATAAAATCTTTGATATTTATATATATCGATACTGCTTTCGCCTAATTTGTCACGAGCCTCATTAAATTTTGCTTGTCTTCTTTTTAATTCACTATTTATACTAGCTAAGCTTCTATTTATTTCAGCTATATCCAAGTTTGTTATAGTTCCAGCTAAATGAGGTAATTTAAAGCCTGTTTCTTTATTTTCAAAAGTACCAGCAAGTCCTCCACCTTTATAATCAATTAAAACAAATTGAACTTCATAAGGGTGATAATTTATACACATCGATAAAACGTATGTAATTATCCACTCAGATTTTCCAGAACCAGTCATTCCAGCAACTAAACCATGTGGTCCATGTGCTGTTTCATGTAAATCTATATTAAATAACTCCCCTTGTTCGTTTATTCCAACGCAAGTCGATAAAGATTGAGTAGGATTACTTTCTTTCCATCTATTTATAATATTTAATTGATTTACATTTCCAACATCAAACATTTCTAAGAAAGAATATTTTGTTGGCAAAGCAAATTTTCCTTCATCAATATCTACTGGAATATTACAAAGATTAACATAACACTTACTTAAATCTCCAGTAGGTATTTCAGGAACAAATTCGACTTTATTAGTAGATACTAATTCATCTTCAAATAAATTACTTACTGTAGGTTCTATATTTACAAAAGTATTAAATTCATTAGGAAGCTCATCTATAGTTTCTGTAATAGCTACTACACTAAATCCAAGATTTATATTTGAACTTAATATAGTATTTACAAAAGAGGAATTTTTTACTTTTGTAATTTCATCAGTTACTATTAAGTAATATGGTTTAAATTTAGTATAAATTCTTTCATTATCTTTGTTATCTTCTAATAAATCTATTCTACTATTATAAACTTCAGTTAAATAACTAGATATGTAATCTATTTCTTCTCTTGAATATCCTATAAATCTAATAGATTTATTATCACTCCAAAAATGAGGTATATTTTTATATTTATCCCAATAATCACTATTTGCTTTATCTGTCAAAACAACAATTTTTAAAAAATCATAGCTAGTATTACACATCAATTGTAAAAAAATACCATCAAAATATCTTTTTAAATAAATTGCATTACCTATAAAACTTGTATTTCTTTTCTCAACTAAACTCAAGCTAATAGGTACATCTACTAAATATTCTGTATTATCTTTTAATTTTTCACCTAAATTTCTTAATTCATCTTCTTCAACTGTAAAACGTTCTTCAGGGAAAGATACCGTTACAAAAGATTTTAATTTACCTAATCCTAATCGTATTGTTAAAAAATCATAATGATCGATTTTCTTTTCCCATAAATTTCTTCTTTTCTCTAAAATTGTCTTTTGAATTTCATCTAATGAAAGATATGTTTCTAAAAGAATTTGTTTTTGTAAAGCTAGTTCTTTTGATATTTCAGTTCTTTTCTTTTCTATATATTCATTATATTTCTTTATTCTCTTTTTTTCTTTTTTCCATCTTCTAAATTTCATATAGTATTTTTGAATAATAGGAAATACAATCATTCCCATTAACATAGAACCACTCATTATTAAAGTTGTTAAGCATTCTTTTACAGTCTTCTGTCCACTTTTTATACTAATTATAGCAGTTATACCACTAATCATCGAAGTCATACCCATTACCATCATTGGACCAATTGTTAAAATCATAGGCATTTCTTCAGAAGTTTGTTTTTGTGTAGGTGGATCAATACTAAATTCTTTTGGTTCTATTATTTTTTTAAATCTTGGAGTTCGTTGAAAAAAATCTTTTTTAGTATAAAGAGTTAAATTATGTTCATTCATTTGACTATAATCAATGTCTTCATTAACTGGAATATTTCTTTCCCTTAATTTAACTTTATCAAATTTTACTGAATTATTAGGATTATTAAAAACTAAAATACTTCCATAAATACAAAAATAAAAACCTGCTATAAAAACATAATCCCCCGGATTTAATTCTTTTGTTACAACTAATCTATCATTTATATACATAGGAATATTTAAATTATAATTTATTATCTTTAATTGATTATTTTCATTAATAATTTCTATTTGTTTATCTAAAAAAGAATTATTATTTATAACAATTGTAGAAGAAGTAGATTTTCCAATAGTTATATTAGATAAGGTCATTCTATTTATTTCAACTTGAGTCATTGTATAATCGTAAAATGGCATACAATAATACTTATATTCAATACCGTTATTTATATCCCATATTGTACCACTTGAAAAATCGGTTAATTCTACATAATCAACTTTATTTTCTATTACACTATTATCTTGATTATTATTATCTATAATATTTATATCATTATTACTCTTTAAAATCCATTTATTGTCAATTGCTTCTATATTTACTAGATTTTTATTATTAGAATCAGTTAACCAATAATTACCATTTACTTCAAGAGGTAATTTTGTAGTTAATAAGTTTTTATTATCTTGTAATATAACTTTCATAGATAACACTTCCCTATCATAAATAAAGTATACTTTATAACTTGAATTTTTTCAATAAAAAAGATTAGTTAAATTAAAACTAATCTACTTCCATTTAATACTCCATTTTCTTTTATTGTTAACGTAGTATCATAAACATCACCACTTAATAAATTAATTAAAGACAAATTATTACTAATTGGAAATTCTCCATTAGTTAATTCGTTTATAGATTGATTTAAAAGTTTTATAACTTCTCCAACACTTTTATTAATTGGTATAAATAAATTATATGTTTCATTAATTACAGGCACTAACACATCAACACTTATTTTATTTTTCATAATAACCCTTTCTATTTTGTTTCATATAAATCATTTCCAAAATCACAGCTAACTTTTAATGGTACTTTTAATGAAACTATGTTTTCCATTATATTTTTAACTATATTAGTTATTTTTTCTTTTTCATCTAATACTATATCAAATACTAACTCATCATGTATTTGTAAGAGCATTTTACTTTTACAATTTTGTTTTACCATTTCTTCGTCAATTTTTATCATTGCCATTTTTATAATATCTGCACTAGTTCCTTGTATTGGAGTATTTAATGCCATTCTTTCTCCACTAGTTCTCACTGTATAAATGTTACTATTTAATTCTTCAATATATCGTTTTCTTTTATATAAGGTATGCACACATCCATTTAAATAAGCCTCATTAATTATATTATCCATATATTGTTTAACACCTGGATAAAGTTCATAATATTTATTTATAAACTTTTTAGCATCAGATGGCTTTATTCCAATATTTTCACTTAATCCAAATCCACTTATACCATATACAATTCCAAATATTACTGCCTTTGCAGTACGTCTCATATCTTTAGTAACAAGTGACTTTTCTACATCAAATATATCACTAGCTACTTTAGTATGTATATCTTCATCGTGTAAAAATGCATTTATTAATTCTTTATCATCGGATAGATGAGCAAGAATTCTTAATTCTATTTGACTATAGTCTGCTGATAAAAATTCATCATATTCAGGTAAAAAAGCTTTTCTTATCAACTTTCCTATATTATCCCTAGTTGGAATATTTTGCAAATTAGGTTCTATACTAGATAATCTTCCAGTACGAGTTAATACTTGCTTATATATAGTATGAATTTTACCATCTTCTAATATATAATTATTTAATCCTTCTATATATGTATTATATAATTTTGTTAAATTTCTATATAAGATTACTAAAGGAATTATTTCGTGATCATTTATTAATTTATCCAATACTTTTGCATCAGTAGAATACCCTCTATTATTTTTTTTGCCATGTTTTAATCCTAATTTATCAAAAAGAATTTCCCCTAATTGTTTAGGACTAGAAATATTAAATTCTTCTCCAGCTAATATGTATATCTTTTCTTTTATTTCATCTATTTTTTTATTTAATTCAATACCCATATCTTTTAATATATTACTATCTACTTTTATACCATTCATTTCCATTTTACTTAAAACATTAATTAATGGCATCTCTATATTAGTAAATAAATCATACATTTCTTCTAGCTTTAATTTTTTTATATATTCATCTCTAATATCATAAATATATTTGGCCTTTAAAGTAATAGTGTATTCAATATTTTCTCTTTTTTTAATCATCTCATCATATAAAGTTATATTTATACCATCATTATTCATTAATATTGCTAAATCATCTTTAAAATTATAATTTAATATATTTGCAACAATATAATGATCATATATAGTATTATTATCTAATTTGCCAATCAAACAATTATTCTTTTTTAAATCAAAAGTATATTTAACAGAATCTTTAATATAATCCATTACTTCATTTACTAATTCTTTATTTATATAAAATAAATTATTTCCATCATATAAACTCATTCCTATTATATTTGCAATATGATAGTTAGTATTATCACATTCTATATAATAACTTATTATATTATCTTTATTAATTTCTTCTACACTATTAAGAACTTTATATTCTATATTTACACTAAAAGATTTTTTCTTAAAATTTTTTATAAAAGAATAAAATTCTAATTCTTCAAATATCTTGGTTAACTCTTCTTGATTTTCACCAACATATTGCATATCTTCAAAAGAATCATTAAGAGGTACATCTAAAATAATAGTTGCAAGTTTTTTAGAAAAAAACGCGTTTTCTTTTCCAATTAATAATTTTTCTTTTAATTTGCCATTTATTTCATCAATATGCTCATATAAATTTTCAATTGTATCATATTCTTGTATTAATTTTATAGCCCCTTTTTCACCTATTCCTTTTACTCCTGGAATATTATCACTAGGATCTCCCATTAAAGCTTTAAAATCTATGATTCTAATTGGATCAAATCCCCAATCTTCTTTAAATGTTTTAGGATTATATCTTATATAATCTTTTGTTTTTAAAAGTTTTACATCTACTACATCAGTAATTAATTGTAATAGATCTTTATCACTACTTACTATAGTAGCATCATACTCAGGATCTAAACTTGCTCTATTAGATAACGTACCAATTATATCGTCTGCTTCATAGCCTTCCATTTCATAATATTTTATTCCCATGGCATTTAATATTTTTTTTGCAATTGGCATTTGTTGTTTTAACTCATCAGGGGTTTTATTTCTACCAGCTTTATAATCATCATATAAATCTTTTCTAAAATTTTTTCCGATATCAAATGCCACAGCTATATATTTAGGTTGTTCTTCATCTATTATCTTATTCATCATTGAGACGAATCCATATAACGCATTAGTATAGAAACCTTTACTATTTTTCATAAGCTTTCCAGTATATGCTGTCGCATAATAGCTTCTAAACATAAGATTGTTTCCATCAACTAATATTATTTTTTTCATGAATTAACCTCATTTCTTAATAATATTATAATATATTTATTAAAAATAATCGAGTAGAGAAAATTTATAATAGTTTATAAATTTGTCCCTCTCACACCACCGTACGTACCGTTCGGTATACGGC
>CANQSL010000025.1 GCA_947626515.1 uncultured Bacilli bacterium | reverse complement strand
CTATATTAAAGGATAAATAAGGTATAGCTGGAACTTCCATAGCATATTTATACATATGCCAATAAAATTGATTTGCCCATTTATCTAAGCCATAACAACTAGAAACATAATTTATATCATTTATAAAAAAATTTTTTGTCTTATTTGCATAATCATAAAATAATTGATTTAATTTAGTAATAAAATTAATCTTTCCATGTATATCACTAGCTTCTTTATTACCTAATAATCTATAATATGGATATTCAAAATTATTTTGTATAATTGTTGCACTATATTTTTCAAATAAACTTGTCCATATTTTTTCGTACTTATTATATTCATTATCCAATAGTTTTTTAATAGTTTTTTCATCATCAAATATAGTAGGATAATTTATAATATTTCTATTAGTTGTATGAATATATATTATATCTGGATTAAATTCTTCTAATTCAGGATTGCCAAATACTGCATCTTCATAATATTTATTATATTCTGATTCATAAAATGAAGGTTTTATACCATAATTTAGCAAAAATATTTCTAACATATTTTTTATTTCACTAGTAGTAGATCCACCTAATATTGCTATTTTCTTTTCTATTAACCCTTTTTTTAACAGCAATTCTTTTTTGATTTTTTTCTTATTTTTCATTAAAAATTCTACATCAAATGGATATTCTAACTCTTTCATAAATTCTCCTTGCAAATACAAAAATTATATAAGTATACCCCCCCCCATACAAACATTTGTACGGAAGAGATTGGTTATATAATTTTTTACTTTCCATAAATATCTATTTAAAATATAACATAATTAATTTTGTTTAGCAAGCGATTTGAATTAAATAAAAAGGAAAAATAATTTATTTTTTCCTTTTTTAACAATAATGCATTTTTAAATTTAAAGTTTTTTCTAATTTATCAATTACTTCTGTAGGTGTTGCTACATTACCTCTAACTTTGTAATTAGGAGTATTATTTTCAATATATTTTGTTGCCGCTTCAGTTAGTTCTTCGGCTTTTTCTTTATAGTTCTTAGCTATAATTCTTTCAAATACTGCTAATACGGAACAAATTAATGAAATTATTGACATTGTAAGATTAAAATCTAAAGTTATAACTTGGACCAATACATTTACTAAAATTATAACAACATTAATATCTGATGTTATATTAGCTCCAAATGCTTTTTTTAAATAAGTATCTATTTCATTAAGATCTACATCCCCTACACTATTTGTTGATATATTAGGATCAGTAGCTTGCTGATATTTAATTGATTTAATAAATTCTTCAATAAAATCTTTAAGCAATTCTACTCTTACTTCTAAAGAACTTAACTCTTCTTGTTTTTGATTTTTATATAAATTAAAATAAGTTGTTTCTTCAAGTTTGTATTCAAAATTCTTATGTTCTAATAATAAAGTTAATAATTCTATCCTCTTTTCAAGTATTTCTGTTTCTTTACCAGATACTTTTTCAAATAAAACTTTGTTGTATCTTTTTATATTTTCAGGTTCATCACTATTAATTGCATCAAATACTCCATCCATTTTTATCATTTTATTAAGATCATTCCAAAGATTTTTAGTTTGTACATTTAAATCATGTAAGTATTTTTGACTATACTTTATATTACAATCTTCATCATCATTAAAATATCTTTCTAAATTAAACATTGTTTTTTGATATACTTTAATGCTTCCAATTAAATCTTTAATAACTTCTACCATTTTTTCATATAAAGTATTTATTCTATAAGATGATGGATATTTAGCCATTATTCTGGCTAATTTAATTAACCATTTTTCTGTATCAAATACTTTATCTTTAATATCATTAATTCCTATACTAAAACTCTCTCTAGATGACATAGTCATAGCATCCTTATAGTTATTTGGGAAAAAAGACATTTCTGTATTTAATGTGCTTATTATTTCAGCAATGTTTTTTTCATATTTACTTAAATTAAGTTTTGATAAATCTTTATAATAACTTTTTAACTCGGTTAAATAGGATGTTGTTTCTAATTTTAATTCTTGTAAAATATTTTTATATTCATATGGTTTTATTGTTTTATCTGCTAAACATATTTTTACATTTTTATAGTCATTTAAAATAGAATCTTTCTTCTTCATAAGTTCTTGAAGATTATTTTCTATCATATTAATAAATTCTTCTTTTTTTATATTAAAATCTAAATCTGTTAAAGTTAATGGAAAACTATTTGTGTCATTTTCTAAAAATTCTATAGTTGTATCTATTTTTTCATATTCTTCTAATAAATCATATTTTATAGCTTCTTCTTTTAGTTCATTTAATTCCATTATGTAATCATAAACTATATTTATAAATTCTTTTGCAATATTAAAATATTCTATAGGATCTTTAAAAGCTCTATTAAGAAAATTTTCATACATAATTTCTTTTTTTGAAATTAATATTTCATCAACTTTTTTTAAAGTATTTTCTATTATTACTTTTAAAGCTTCTCTTTTTGCTGCTTCCTGTTCTGCTTCCGTATAATCTTTTTTTACTTCATCAAAATCTTTTTCCTGTGTAGAATTAGCATATTGTGTTTGATAACTATTATTATTTTCATCATTATAATTACCGTTTTTATAGCTTTCGTAAGTTCTATCATACTCTTTTCTATTTTTCTTTAAAATATCATATGCATTATTTATTTCTTTAAATTTTTCTTCATATTCCTCTTCATGTTCTTTATTTAAATCTGGATGATATTCTTTAGATAGTCTACGATAAGCTTTTTTTATTTCTTCATCTGTTGCAGTAGGATCTATTTCCAATATTTTATAACAATCTATCCATTTTTCTTGTGTCATTTTATTTCCCTCCAAGTCTAAGTCTTGGAGTGTTATTTGAACTATTTAACAATTTATTTTGTTCCAATATTGGTTTTGCCCAATCAGAATTTTTTATTTTTCCATCTTTTTGCATTGATTCTAATGCTAACAATATACTTTTAAAATTAGTTCCAATAGCTTCTCTCTCATAGTTAACAGCTTTATCAAAATCGACACCTAAACTTCCTGCTTGATTCTTTGCACTTAAACCATTAGCTAATAATATAAATTCCCAACCTAATTTTTTACAATGATCTATTAAATTTCTTATAAGAGAAGCATCATAAACACGACTATCATTATCTTCACCATCAGTTATAATAGATACTAAAGTGTGTTTTGGTTTATTTTCGCCTTCTTCTTTTTGTTTTTCCAAAATATTATTAATGGTTTTTCCAACAGCATCATATAATGCAGTATTTCCGCATGGATTAAGATTAATATTACCAACATTTTTGATATCTTCTCTATCATAGATATTGTCTATTAGACGACAATCACTAAAAGATACAACTGTCACTAATACTTTTTGAGGTTTTGCTTTTAAATTATTTACTAAATACTCAAAGCCTTTTATAGTATTGTATTCAGTTCCTTCCATTGAAGACGAATCATCTATAATAATAATTAATTCTGTTAAATTATTACGTATCTCTTCAGCAACTTCTTTAATTGCTCTTGCAGCAAGAGCGTTTATCCTAGATTCTAAATTAGTAGTTGGTTTATTATTAGTTTTTAAATTTGATAAAGATGTTCTTGATGTACTAATAGAACTTAACTCTCCCTTTGTTCCCAATCTTTTTCTAAAATCATCTAATGAACTCATATATATCCCCCTCATATTTGTTCTTAGTAACAAAAGGGAGCAAAAAAAATACCACTTTATAACCAAGTCCCCTTTGTTTGTAGGAAATATTCTAGCAAAAAATAGTATATTTGTCAATTTTTTTATAAAAAAAAGAGGTTTCCCTCTTAAAAACTTTATTTTTTTAAATCATTAATATATTTTTTTAACTTAATTGCATCAGTTGCAAAGATTATTTTTAATTGATTATCAATTTCTACTATACCTTTCGCTCCAAGTTTTTCTATAGCATCTTTATCTACAATTGATACATCTTTTAAAGTTACTTTAAATCTAGACATATTTACTTCTGTATCTAAAATATTATCTTTTCCCCCTAAATACTGTACGAGCTTATTTATCTCCATATTAAAGTTTTTCTTATTTAACTTTACAATAATTAAGGAAATAATAGCTAATACAAATAATATTATTAAATATTGCCACCACATAATAATCACCTATTAATAATTATACTACACTTTAAAAAAAAATAAAATCACTAATTTATAAATACATCATAAAATATAGTGAGTATAAATGAAAGGGTGAATTATACATGTGTAATGAGAATAATGAAACAAACTGCATTGGCGAAATATTAAAAGTTATACTTGTTCTACAACAAAATGCTTGCCCAGAAAGTTGTTTAGATTCTTGTGATAGACCTATGTTAGGAGGAGGACCTAATTGCTTAGTTTGTAATACTCGACCAGTAATGTTATATACTTGCTGTGGAAATGGAACACCATGGAGTATGCCAATAGATAAAGATGATACTTCAGTATGTTCTAACCCACAAGTAAATAGTGAGTGTCCAAACTGTTCAAGCGTATTTAGAGTAGAAAAATTAGATGGAAATTGTTGTACTTTCAGAGTACTAGCTCCAAATCCTCAAGAAAGTTGCTGCAATTCAATACCTTATGTAGCAACAAATAGCTTCTTCACAATGAATTTATCTTGTTGCTGTGCAATTAAATGTCTAAGCGACACTTATGTAGAATGTGTATAAAAAGTAAGCTCATGAGCTTACTTTTATTATGTCATCAATTATATATTTAGCACATAATATTCCAGCAGTAGCTGGTACCATCATTAAACTTCCCAAAGTATCACATTTCATTACATTTTCAGTGCTACTTACTACATTAATTTTATTCTTTATATTTAATTCTTTTACTTTATTTCTCAATACTTTAGCTAATTTATCATAATTTGTCTTATCCAATGTAGTTATTTCCAATTTAGTAGGATCTATTTTCTTAGCCGTACCCATACAAGAAATTAATTTGTATTTATAACTATATTTCATAAGCAATAATTTTGTATTAACAGTATCGCATGCATCTATAATATAATCGTATTTATTATCTAATATTTTATCTATATTTGATTCATCTAAAAATATTTCATATATATTCATATTTATTTCATTATTTATTAATAAAGCTCTTTTTTTAGCTATAGATACTTTAGAACTACCAATATTATTTAAGTCTGTTATTATCTGTCTATTTAAATTAGTAATATCAATTTTGTCTTTATCAATTATATCTATATTTGTAAATCCACTTCTAACTAAAGTTTCTAATGCATATCCTCCAACTCCGCCACATCCTACTATCAATACTTTTATATTTTTAAATTTATTAAAATTATCTATACCGATTAAATTTATAATTCTATCAAATTGCATAAATGCCTCCACAATAAAACCTAAAGATTAGTATAAGTGATAAAATCCCGCTCTCTGACAGGTGGGCATCACATGAAAAGCTTTAGGATTCTAGTTCACTTAATGGACTAGTCTTCAACACCACTTTTCAATTAGATTCCCAATAAATTCACTTAGTCGGTTTTATGTAAAACTAACCTTTAGGTAATTTAAGTATAGCATATTAAAATATTTTTGTATATAGACTTTTTCTTTTATTTACAGTATACTTTTATTAGGGTGGTTAAAATGAGAATTGGAATTGACTTGGATGGCGTTGTAATAGATAGTGAAAAATTATTTAGGACATATGCAGAACTTTATGATATAAATTATTTAAATAAAGATAGTTTAATAAATAAAGAAGCAAAGAAAATTCAAGAAAGATATAATTGGTCTGAAGAAGAATTTTTAGATTTTGCAAAAAAATATTTTGTAAAAATATCTAAAGAAAGTAATATTATGCCAGGTTTTAAAAAAGTTTATGAATTATTAAAACCATATAATGAATTTATAGTTATTACAGCTAGAGGCAATTTAATACCTGGAATGATTGATGATGGAAAAAGAATTTTAAGTGAAAATGATATTGTTTTTGATAAATATTACTGGTCATCTGTAAATAAAGAAGATGTTTGTATCGAAGAAAACATAGATATTATGATTGATGACGATGCAAGTATTATAAAAAAGTGTGCTGAAAAAAATATAAAAACACTATATTTTAGAGATACTGGATTAAAAAAACTTGAAGAAAATAAATTTATTACTGAAATAAATAATTGGGGAGAAGCCTATAAAATATTAAGAAAAACAAAAAATAAATGAAAAATCATTTATTTTTTTATATTATATAATATTAACCTTTCCAAGTATTTATAATATCGCAGTTAGAACTATATGGTGTTGGATTAGGCATATCCATTTTTATCAACAAAGGTATTTTAAATGCATTACCAAAAGCAACTAAAGTACCTGATTGTAAAGAATTCAACTTATCTATTACATCACCACTAATATTTGGCAACATTTTTTCAATATATTCCAAATCCAATGGGTGTGTCATCTTCAAAATTAAGAAATTACTCATCTGTGATACAACAGTATCTGATATTTCTACTGGTCTTTGACTTACTAAATCTAAGATTACACCATATTTTCTTCCCTCTTTAGCTATACGTTCAAATATATTATATCCAAGTAAGAAAACATCATTATCTTTTACAACGTATCTATGTGCCTCTTCTATAAATAAATGGAATGGAATACTAGCTCTATCTGTTCTAGACTTAGCAAAATCAAACAACATTTTAGCTAGAATTTTAACCAATACTTTAGCTAAATTATCATCTACACCTTCCAAATTTATATTAATAATTTGACTTCTTTTATTATTATGCATTATTAAATTAGATATATATGTCTCTAAATCTGTATATTGAGTTACATTAAAGAAAGCACTGTTAGGACTATTAATAATAGAATTTAGTCTAACTTTCAAAATAATAGCTGCATCTTGAATAGTTTTATTTTCTTGGAATCCTTCACCTATCAATGTAAAGCTCAATGCACTAGCTAAATCATCCAATGTAAAGAATGCCTCATTTGGTATTTGTATAGTACTTTCATATTCATCATCAATGTATTTATTTAAATATTCATTTATCAATACTGATTCTCCAAACTCACCATTTCTATCTATACCAAAACATTCACTAAATACTCTTGTATAACCTACACCTTGCAATTCTGCTTTTAAATTAAATTCATCTGTAGAACAAGCAGAAACGATTGCAAATATATCTGATTTTTTTGCCGTAGCACTTTGATTTGAGAATAATACATTCATTATTGCTCTTGCTATTAAATGATTTTTTAATTTCTTAGTTGAATCATCATTTCTACTAAATATACGAGCTAATTTATACATTCTTTCAATAATAGTTATTTGAGAATGATCAGCTGCCTGCAATAACAATGCTATATCATCTACAGTAAGTAAAAATACAGGTATAGCTAATGGAGCATCTGATGGATCTACTGGATTAGTTGTTAAGAATTTATATTGATAGTTAGGATTAATTGTCGAAATATCTTTAAACGCATTCTTATATTCTCCATAGGCATCAAAGAAAAACAAATTAGCATTATATGTCAAAAAATTTTTATTTAAAAATACGTTTTGTATAACTCTTGATACACTACAACTTTTACCACTACCAGAATTACCAAAAAAGCATAAATGGTTTGAGAACAAATCATTTATATTAGCATAAATATTCTTTCCTGGATAAATAGGACTTTTACCAATATAAATATTAGATTCATTATTAGTACCCATTATTATATTTAATTCTTCTTCATTTATTACTCTTATTTTACTAGATAGTGTTGGCTTTTTAATTGTTCCAGCGATAAATCTATCTTTTGCATATTCTCCTTTTAAATCAATTAATATTTTATCGCTAAGTACACCTCTTACTTCTCCTAAAAGTTTACTATTTTCATCATAAAATATAACATGTAAATTCATAAGATTTGGAATAACTTCAGCTGATTTATTTAATTCTACTTCTACAGTAGAATCCGTAATATTCATTATTCTTCCAAACATAGTATTATCATTATTTATCGGATTAGAAGTAGTACTATTTATAATATCTTCCTTTTCTTTTTCTAGCGTAGTATTTTCAGTTAAATTACTAGAAGATTCATTACTTTGAGCACTACCATTATTAGTATTACTAATATTATTTATAGAAGGATTGCTTGCACTATTAATATTACTACTATTAGAATCACTAACACTTTGCTGTGATAAATTAATTGGATGTTCTAAATTATTATTACTTACAACTGTATTTGCAGTAGGTGTAGAATTAATAGTTACACTATTTTCTGCATCTGTAGAACTTGGACTTGATTGATTATTATTTACTATATTTTCTAACATATTTTCACCTTACCTTATTTTAAGTATATCAAACTCTATTCAATTTCAAAACAACTAATATCATCATTTGACAGTTTTATTGTCTTATTAGTGTACAATGTAGCCAAAATATCATTTTTATTTATCTTATCTCCTACATTTTTTAATAATTTAATTCCAGCAGAATAATCTATTTTTTCTCTATCATTAGTTTTACCTGCACCTAATTTTAAAGCTAATTCTCCAATCTTCTTTGCATTAATACCAACTAAAATTCCATCTTCTTCACTTCTAATATATTTAACATTAGCCTTTATTTTCATTTTGCTTATTTCCCCATTTTGAGCCCTTACAAATTCTAAGAACTTTTTATAAGCCTTTTTACTATCTATAGCTTCAATAACTTCTTTAGTTGCTTCTTCTTTTGTTATATTTTTAGCCAAAGAAATAAGTATTGAAGCTATTTCTAATGACGTAACAAAAAGTTCACACTTTTCTCCCTTTAATACCCTCATAGCTTCTTCTACTTCTAAGCGATTGCCAATACAATTAGATAACGGCTTATTCATATCACTTATAATAGTTACTACTTTCTTGTTATACCTTTTGCCAATTTCTTTCATCCACTCGCTCATCAAATTAGCATCTTTTTTGGTTTTTACTAATGCACCATTTCCAACTTTAATATCTATAAGTATAATATCAGCTCCACTTGCTATTTTCTTCGACATTATGCTTGAAACTATGAGTGGAATAGAACTAGTTGTACCAGAATTATTTCTTAAATTATATACTTTTTTATCTAATGGTACTAAATCTAATGTCTGACTAGAATCCACAAATCCTACAGTTTTTAAATTCTCTAAAAATTGTCTCTTAGTTAAATAAACATTAAATTTTGGAATACTTTCCAATTTATCAATTGTTCCACCAGTTATTCCTAACCCTTTTCCACTAATTTTAGCCATTTTTACGCCACATGATGCAACAATCGGCCCAACAACTAAAGTAGTAGTATCGCCTATTCCGCCAGTAGAATGTTTATCTACTATTACTTCACCAATACTACTTAAATCATATACTTTACCACTCTTTATAAAAATATCAGTCAAATTTATAGTTTCCTCTAAAGTCATACCATTAATAACTATTGCCATTAATAAACTACTCATTTGATAATCTTCTATATCCTCTTTATAAAATCCATTAAATGCATATTCGAGTTCCTCATAGGAAAGTTCTTTACCTAAAGCCTTTTTTTCAATTATACTTAATATATTCATATAATCCCTCTATTCTAATTTTATTTTAACATAAATAAAATTAGAAAAAAAGAAAAAGAATTTATTTTATTTATTCTTTTTCCATATTTTATAAATTTTTTATCTATTAAATCTAGTTTCATAATTTTCTTCATTTTCAATTAATCTTTTGTAAAGTTTTTTACCCTCAACTAATCTAATATTAGAGGTGCTTAAATGAGCAAAATCGGGCAATAGCAGTTGTTCGTATTCACAATTAGTAATATTTCCATATGGATCAAATTTAATAACAATTTTTAAAACTGTATATGGATTTGTTTTAGTAGTCCATAGTGCTGGTATAACTAATCTATCTCTATCATTCATCTCTTTTAAACTCATATAGTGTGAATGACCAGCAAATACTAATTTTTTTCCAATATATTCACTATTAATTTTAGTATAATTTTTTAAAATTGTATTATCTATTGGATGATTGAAAAAGATTTTATCATTTTTAATTATAAGAGCTCCATCTTGATAACCTAAAGAAACTATATCATGTCTATACGAATTTATTACATCTTCAAAATTTATTCCAAAATTAATATAAGTATCAGCATCATGATTACCTAGTAATGCAAATGTTAAAATACTTTTATCAAATGGATAAACTTTTAGAAAATAATCTATTTGCTTCATTGGTTCATTATATTTCTTTTCAGCACCAAAAGTTATTCCATCTATTAAATCACCACAATTTATAACTAAATGAATATTATTTAAAACACAATATTCATATACTTTATTTAATAAGTCTATTCTTTCATAAACAGATCCGATATGAGTATCAGATATCCCCATAAAAGTTACTTTCGTTTCATTTATATCTGTTATTAAAGTTTTTTCTCTATTTATACTATCAAAAGTATTATTTTCTAAATACATTATTTCTCCATTAGAATAATACTTTCTTTTATAATTTATACCTTTAGATTTTATAGTATTTAATATATTGAATATTTGTTTATTTGATAGATTTAATTCTTTAGAAATCTCATTTGCTGTATGTCCTTCTTTTATTAAATTAATTATTTTGTTTGTTAAATCACTCATTTAGCCCTCCATAATTGTTTAGTATAACACTTATACTAATTATATAAAAGAATTTTTTTATTTTTTGCTTTTTAATTAGTATGATATAATAAAAAAGAAGTGGTTATTATGGAAGAAAAATGGTTAGAATATTTAACAGATACTAAAGAAACTAATGTTAATTTAGAAAGAGTAAATAGTATCAAAGAAATTAGCAATACATATGTATATGATTATATTAAACGTTGTCTTAACTATTTAGAAAAAACAAAATGCAATAAAATTGTATATAATTATGTAAAAGAAACATTAAAATGGTCAGACGTAAGTAAAACTGGAAGTAAAAAAACTCGTAAAAAATGGAAAGCTTTAGGATTTGATTTATTTACACATAATATAGGTTCAGCACAAATATATAAATATGATAACAAAGATTATGATGAAATTATATATATATTAATTAAAACTCACGGTCTAATTGGACAATATATTAGAGGAGAAGTACCTCTTATTAGCAATAAAGAACTATATACTCTAATTGAAAATAAATTAATAGATAAAAGTACTCTTAGAAAAGTATTAATAGTTTTAAATAAATGTATAGTAAAAAGTGTAAGTGAAGATTTATATAAAAAAATAGAAAAAGAAATAATAAATACTATTGATTTAATAATAAACAATAAATTTGATAAAGAGTATAACATAATAGAAAGAATACATAGACTAAATTCAAATATAAATAATGAAGATGAAATATATTTAAAAGATCAAAAAATTATCAAAGCTTTAGAAGAGACATTATCTAATAAAGAATTATGGTATTATGAAGTTGCTTTAGGAAGCTTTACTCTACTTGAACAAATAAAGATTCTATTAATAATTAAAAATAATATAAATAATTCTTCGAAAATCATTACATTTTTACCTATAATGAAAAAATTTTATTTAGACTATGATAATAAAAAAGTTATAAATATATATAAAAAAAGAGTTATTGAAACAGTACTTAAAGAATTAGAAATTGAAGATTTATTAAATGGAATAGTAAAACCTAATCCTCATGTTAAACTTAAAATTACAAATCATAATAATATAATATCTATTAATTTTATATTCTCTAAAGAAATAAATAAATTAATAGAATTTTGTGAAGTTGCTTATACATCAAACACTATTTATAATAAAGCTGTATACATGTTATACGATTTATTAGGTTTTAGAAAAGATGATTATGATAGATTTTATAATGAAATTGATTATCTAAATACAATGAATTTATCTATGAGTAATAAAAAGATTTTATTGGATTATATTTCAGGAAATAAAATTTTAGATGTAGGTCCTGGTGGTGGCGGACTTATGAATTTAATAGAAGAAAAAAATTCATCATATAAAGTTTACGGAATTGATATATCACATAATGTATTAGAAGAGTTAAAGAAAAAGAAAATAAAAGAAAAAAGAAATTGGATTTTAGTAGAGGGAGATGCTCTAAATCTAGAAAATTATTTTGAACAAGGAAGTTTAGATACAATAATATATTCTTCAATAATACATGAGTTATTTTCATACATTAATTATAATGGTAAAAAATTTAATATAGAAACTGTTGTCAAAACTTTAAAGTCCGCCTATAATATAATACCTATAGGTGGTAGAATAATTATTCGTGATGGAATTAAAACTGAACCTATAAATCAATATAGAATAATTGAATTTAAAAATAAAGACGATTTAAAAATTTTAAATAATTATTGTAAAGACTTCAAAGGAAGAAAAATAACATACGAATTAATAAATGAAAACAAAGTTAAAATGTTAGTAAATGATGCTATGGAATTTTTATATACTTATACTTGGGGAGAGAACTCCTATTCTTTAGAAGTTCAAGAGCAATTTGGATATTTAACACCATCTGAATACATTGATTTAATAGAGAAAAATTTAGAAAAAGCAAACATAATTAAATGTTATTCTTTTTTACAAGATGGATATGAACAAAATTTACTTAATAAAATTACTTTATATGACGAAGATGAACAAATAACAAAATTACCAGATAGTACATGTATAATAGTAATAGAAAAAGGAAAATAAAAAAGATTTACAAAGATGTAAATCTAATCTACTAATTTTAGATGAGGATACTTATATTTAGTATCTTTTTTTCTATCTAATAATGTCATTAATTGTTCTGCTTTTTTATAATTATAATTTTTAATTTTAATTTCTCTTTCAATATTAAAACTATCCCAAAAATCTACATTAGTATTAATATTCAATAATTTATAAATAAGACTTATTTCTAAAATTTTAATTATATTGTCTATTATATCTTTAGATAATTTTTTATTTAATAAATCAGATTCTATTATATCTAAAAACTCATTTTCACATACAAGATGTTTATATGATATCTTATCAATGCCAGATCTAGTAAATAAAAAACAATTTATATCATCAGTATAATCATCTCTAATAATTCTATTTATTATTTTTTTATGTTCTTCTATAGAAAGAATATATTTTTTTCTATATTCATCTATGATTTTAATTAAATTATTTAAATGATTTATATCAATATCTTTAATACTTTTATTTAAATTATATATCCAACTGTATTTTTTAGATAGTTCATATAATTCAAATAATGAATTTTTATCTATTGGTTTATTTTTAAAAACCTCAACTATCTTGCTATATTTTTCTATATATTCTTTTGAATCTAATAAAATATATTTAATTATTGTTATTGTGTTAAAACTTAAAGTTGCTAAAAATATATTATCAAATGATTCTAATAAATTAAAAAATATAGGATTTAAAATCAATCTTTTAACTTCAATAGATTCTTGATATTCATCTTTAAAAAAATTGTTTGGATTAGAATAGAAACGATATAAAAGAAAATATTGTTCTTGATTATCTTGAGCTACAGCCTTTAAAAATTCTTTTGTATTCATAGTAACTCCCCTATTACAATTCTTTTCACTAATTGATTTCAAATATTATCACAATGATGAAAAAAAGTCAAATTAACCATTAAAACAAAAAAAATACAAATATAATATTATTTGTATTTAATTTTAATTATTGCTTTTTTTAAAATTTATAACGTTCCAATTGAATTAATTCCCATTTCATCTAAAACAGATTTTGCATTCTCTCTTATAATATCAATAAGTTCTATAGCCTCATATGGCTTATTAGTGTCATGGTTAATTATAGGCATATTAGTCTCTCCATCCATCATAGGTATATTAGTACCAGTTGCTTCAATATATGTTTGATATTCATTTAAAAGACCTACTATATTTTGATAATTTTCTTCACCTAAAAAAATAGATGTATTTATTGTTTTATCAAAAATATTTCTCTTTTGTTCTATAGCATTTTGTATTATTTTTAAATCAAGAACTATATTTTTAGAAAGTTCTTCTAAAACATCTGGATATAGTCCATACTTATCTTTTAAAACAAAAGCTGAATTACGAAATCTACGTTCAATAATTTTAATTATTGCTTCATCAGGCAATTTATATAATAAATTATTAAGACCATTAACAGCATTAGATTTAATCAAATTATCTACAATATTTTTTAATTCGTCATCGTTTGTTCCATGAGTAATAATTCCATCAACAGGAACCCCTATACCAGCACCGTGCTCCCTTTTTGCAACTTCAGAGTCACTACTATCATGAATAGGAGCATTATACATATTTACTGGATTTACATATGTTCCAAAACTACCGCCATGCTCCCTCTTTATAGCGTCTATATCATCCATAATTTATTCCTCCTATTATGATTATATCATATTTTTTAGAAGTTTATTGATAATAATTTTAAATTCTATATAACACCCCATCTATTATGAGTCAATAAGTTTTGCACGCAAGTAGTAAAAATATCTAGTAATACTTGATAAATTAAAAAATGTTACGTAAAATAAATATTGACAAACAAAAACCCCGAAAATACGGGGATTATAAACATATGGGGCGAAATGTGGGAATCGAACCCACGCATACCGGAGCCACAATCCGGCGTGTTAACCACTTCACCAATTTCGCCATAAATAACATAACTAGAATATCAAATATTTAAATAAAAATCAAGTATAACATATAAAGTTAAAAAATAAAAACTCGAATTAATCGAGTTATTTTTGATTTTCATATAATAAACCTTTATAATATTTCCATGCTAATACTTTAAATGCCAATTTATCAATTAGATTTTCATTAATTACTTCATTTTTTACAGCTGTTTTTATAGTATTAAAGTCTTCTTCATAATTTGTAGTAATAATTAAATCATTTCCTGCTATTACTGCTTTTACTGTCTTATCTTCAATATCACTTAATGCTCCCATACTTATATCATCTGAAATAATTATTCCAGTGAATTCCATGTTATTTTTTAATAAATTATGTACACTTGCTGATAGAGATGCAGGAGTTTCTTTATCAATTGCATTAACTATATTATGACTAATCATTATAGCTTCAGCTCCAGCTTTTATTCCTTCCTTAAATGGAGGTAAGTCATTTTTAGTTATACTTTCTAATGACCTTTCATCTACAGATGTGCCACTATGTGTATCTAAATTATTTCCATAGCCAGGAAAATGTTTTAATGTATAAGAAACTTTATTTTCTTTGCTTGCTTCAATAACAGTTTTTGCATATGTACTAGTAAGTTCAGTATCTTTTTTCAGAGTTCTTTCATACATATAGTCATCTTCATTTGTTGCAACGTCTACAACTGGTGCCAAATTTAAATTTAATCCAAGCTTATATAGTAAATTACTTTTTTCTAGAGTATCTTCTCTAATTTTTTCAAATCCTCCCTCTTCATATAATTCACTAGGAGATAAAAATTTCTCTTCTCTTAAAAATTTATTACCACTTACTCTTACAACAGTTCCACCCTCTTCATCTACAGCTGTTAAAAGAGGAATTTTAGATTTGTCTTGTACTTCTTTAATCATATTTTGTACTTCTTCAGTAGTTTTATCTTTAAAATCTTTTCCAAAAAATACAAATCCTCCAAATTGATATTTATCTTGAACTTCTGCTGCATTTTCTGGATATCTTACTAAAAATATTTGAGCAATTTTTTCATCTAAAGTAAGAGTTTTCAATTTATCGTAAGCTTGTATATAATATTGACTAAATATTCCATCATCGAGCCATTCTGAAGGTATTTCATCATTAGACATAGCAGACACTTCGTAGCTAACTATAATTGCTTTTTGAATTTCTAAATCTTTATTTAAAGTACCTTTATAATTTAAAGTAATATTAGATCCTATACTTTCATTTATATCGCTATAATTAAAAGTATAAATAGTTTTATTCTTATCTTGAACAGTAAGTTTATTATTTTCTTTATTTAATACCGTTACCTCTATATTATTTATCGTATCATCAATACTAAAATCTTTACTCTTAAAAAATAATACTCCAAGTAAAAATACTACTATCACACACATAATACTAATTAACATTTTTTTATTCATTTAAATCACCCACTACTTAATATTATTTTTATTATATTAGTTTATGATATAATTTTAACAAAAAAATAAAAAGAGTTAAACTCTTTTTTAATAATTATCTCCCTAATCCAATACACTCTATCATTTCTTCATATATCTTTTTAGAAACTTCTATATTTTTCTTTTTACCTTCATCCAATATTTTATTTAAATATTCTTCATTATTTAATATTTCATAATATCTTTCTTGTATTTTTGAAATAGTATCGACTACTACATCGGCAACTTTAGATTTAAAATTACCATAATTTGAATCTTTAAACTCTTCTTCTATCTCTTTAATACTCTTTTTAGTCAAAGATGAATATATATTAATTAAATTTGAAATACCTGGTTTATTTTCCATATCATATACTATACGCATTTCAGAATCCGTTGTAGCAGACATAATTTTTTTTCTAATTATATTTAAGTCTTCCAATAATTTTATTACACCCTTTTGATTTTCACTAGATTTACTCATCTTTTTTGTAGGATCTTGTAAATCCGTTATTTTTGT
The DNA here is from genome assembly GCA_947626515.1 of uncultured Bacilli bacterium. Lineage (GTDB taxonomy): Bacteria > Bacillota_I > Bacilli_A > RF39 > UBA660 > UMGS1124. The sequence goes on along the minus strand of CANQSL010000025.1, from coordinate 3,925 downwards.
ACCTGAATCCTTTAATATAGGTTCTGGTACTACAAAAATTTTTTTATATTTTTTATTAAATCTTTCTGCAATATCCCTTGCAAGCTCAACATGTTGTTTTTGATCTAATCCAACAGGAACATAATCAGCATTCATAGATAATATATCAGCCGCCATTAATACTGGATAAGTTAATAAACCTGATGTAAAGTTTTTATTCTTCAAAGACTTATCTTTAAATTGTGTCATTCTAGACAATTCTCCATAATATGTATTACATTCAAGCAACCAACTTATATTTGCAACATAAGGATTTTCTGATTGAATATATATAGTATTTTTTTCAGGGTCTATTCCACATGCTAAATAAAGTGCAATTAAACTCTTTATGTTTTCTTTTAAAATTTTAGGGTCTTGATTTATTGTTATAGCATGCATATCTGCAATAAAAATATAAGAATCGTATTTTTCTTGATATTCTACCATCTGTCCTATTGAACCAATATAATTTCCCAAAGTTATTATTCCTGTTGGTTGTAATCCTGTTAAACTTATCTTTTTCATTTTTTTCACCTAAAATAATTATATCATAAAAAAAATAAAAATTAAATTTTACTTTTCTTATCTATAAAATTAATTGATTTTAAATATATATTTGATATAGCTCCTTTAATATAAGTAAACGTATCTTTCATTAAAGTAATAAGCTCATCATCATCATAGTAATTTTTATTTTCCATAATACATTTTAATCTTTTAACTTCTTCTCTAAATAAACAAATATTATAAATATACGTAAATGTACATATAAATGATACAATATAAATCAATGAAACAATTATTAATAATGGTAAATTTCCTAAAAAGAAACTAAACATAAAGAAAAAAGCTAAAAATATAGTTATTACTAAACTTGCTATAATAACTATTTTATAATCATCTTTTAAATTATCATAATAGTTTATCTTTTCTTCTATCTCTTTTTGATGTAATTTGATTATATCCATACATTTTACTTTATTTAAAATACTATTTTCAACTACTTTATAATCTCCATTTGAATTATAAATTTTTAATTTATTTTTATCTTCTTCAAATTTTACAATATATTTTTTAAACTTATGATTTAAAAAATTAATTCTTTTTAGCTCTATTTTTTTTAATAAAATAGAAAACATTCTCTTTATCTTATCCATAAAACCCCCCTATTTCTAATAAGATATTATGTTTTTTTACATAAATTATGTAATAAATTTCTCAATTAATGGTGACTATACTAACACTTTTTTATTATAAAATCAAGTTTTTTATTATATTTAGCTTTATATATAAATTTAATTTATTATAATAATAAAAAATATGTATTTTTTTATTTATATTTGTTATTATATAATGACATTGAGGAGGAAATATGGAAAAAATTAATAAATTAGAAGAAGTAAGACATATTATTACTATGCATTGTAATTTAGAATGTCTTCATTGTTACTTAAAAGGTGGAGGTAAAAATAATTTTGAAACTATTAGGGTATTACCAGAACAAGTATTAGACCATTTCTATTTAAAATATCAACCAGATGTAGTTTCAGCAACTGGAGGAGAACCTCTTTTAAATAAAAAGATGGTTGAACTTTTAGGAAAAGTTATAAATAAATATGGTGGTGCTTTAGAAATAGTTACTAATGGAACATTAATTACTGACGAATTTGTAAAAAAAATGAAAGAAATTAATCCTAAAACATTTTATCAAGTTTCAATTGATGGATTAGAAGATTATCATAATTATTTGAGAAATAATAGTAATGCTTTTAAAAAAGCAATGGAAGGTATTAAAATAATATCAAAATATGGTTCAAGATTAAAAATAAGATTTACTGCAACTAATAATAATTACAAAGATTTACCAAACCTAATAAAATTATTAGAACAATTTAATAATCCTAATATTGAATTAGTTATTAGACCCGTTGTAAAAAGTGGACGTGCAATAGACAATCAATTATCATTTGATTACGATTATAGTGAATTAGATAAATTACATTCTAATTTAATTAAAATATCTACTACAGATAATAACGGAAAATGTGGATGTGGAACAAATACTGTTGCAATAGATGAAAATGGCGACATTTACCCATGTAATTATACTGTAGGAAATCCTGATTATTTAATGGGTAGTTTATATAGCTCTAAAGATATTTTTGAACAAGAGGATTTTAAAAACTTCAAAGGAGCTTGCTATGCAAGATATCTACAAAAAGTTCCCGTACAATCAAAATAATTATAGACAAAATTTTATAGCATTAGATGTACTTGAAGAAATATATAAATTTGGCAAAAAACATTTTGTTATTGATAAAATTTTTGCTAAAGGCTCAATTATTTATGGAACTATGATAAACGGTAGTGATATAGATCATGTTAGAATAAAAACTAAAAAGCCATTAAATATAAATGAAAAAATAAAATTAGTTGAAGAATTAGAAAATTCATTAAAAAAATTTAATATTTCTAAAATTCAACGAATTAAAGAAGACAATTATATAAGAGTTTTTTATGATTATAATGAATTAATTAATATACCTAAAGCTTGTACTATAAAAGATGAGATATATCCTGAATTCCATATTATATGTGCTAAAAATAAAAAAACATTTATTAAAAAATTATATAGAAAAGCATATAAGTATTCTTATTATTTAAATGATGAATGGCTTATAAAAACTAAAAAGAGAGTTAAATTACTATGAAGTATAAAATTAAAAATGAATATATTAATATTGATAATTACAGTCCCTTTTGGAAAGTTAATGAAGTTTCTAAAAATTATAGAAAAAAACCTTTTTTACTTCCAATTGTAGCAATTAATAATAAAATTATTCCTATGCATCCAGATACTTTAAATGATTTAAATTTAGATGTTAAAATACTTTTTTATATTAAAGTATATCCTACATCTTCTTTTAGAACTGTATATTATAAAAATAAAAATATATTTATTAAACTACCATTAACTAGAAAAATCACACGTAGTACAAGACTTTTAAGTGATAATGATTTAGAAAGATCAAAAAAAGCTAATGACATATTAAAAAACATACATATAAAAGGATTTAATTATTTAGAAGAAATACCAATATTCAATGATTCAAATAATTTAAATTATATTATCAGACTAATACCAAACAAAAAATTAAAACCTCTTTTTACTATAATTAAACAACATAGATATTCTAAAGAGAGAATGATAAAATTAATTAAAAGAATGATTGATATTTGGCTTAAATTAGCTAAAGAAAAAATATTCTTAGAATTTCATACCCAAAATATCTTAATTGATGATAACGATTTTATTTATTATAGAGACCTATCTGATGTAAGAAGTATTAAATATAATATTTTACCTTCATATAAAATACGAGAAAAAGATTTAATGACATTAAGCTTTGACAAGACATTTTGTACTCAAAATTTAGACCATATTTTAAGATATTATAAAACAATCGATAAAAAAGATATAATAAAATATATAAATAAAAAAATAAAAGAATATAAATTAGAATTTCCAAATTATTCTCTAGAATTTTCTAAAACTAGTACAGAAAGAATACCAATAAAAACTAAATTAATAGAATATAGAAAAAAGGGCTAATAAAAAGCCCTTTTTAATTAACTTATTTAATATGGCGTCCCCGATAAGGAGAAATTTAAATAAATTCATTGTTTTTAATACTAGTGTTTATGACACATCATAACACGTCAGTTTTCACAAAAATTATAAAAGTGTGTTACTAAGTGTGTTTTTATTTAAAAAGGCAATAAAAAAAGCCTATCTTAAAGGTGCTTTTTTTTAAAATGGCGTCCCCGATAGGAATCGAACCTATATTTGAGCCTTAGGAGGGGTATACTCTCCATCAGTTAGAACACCAAATCTTTTTATCTTTTC
>CANQSL010000024.1 GCA_947626515.1 uncultured Bacilli bacterium | reverse complement strand
CAGCGAAAAGATATTATAGATTATTCATATGTCTTTTTCAATGTTGAAGTGTTGCACTTCATTTTTAAATTAACAAAAAAACAAATAATTGACTTTAAATATAAGAATATATTATATTTAATATAAGAGGCTATATGAAAAAAATATTAAAGATATCTTTAAAAACATCTATTATATTATTTTTAACGATTATGATAGGATTTATTTTAATTTTTTACTCATATAAAATCCCATCTAGTAATTTAAAGAAAAACGTATATAAATCATTTAAAAATGATTCTAACTATTTAAATATATCTAATGATTTAGGGACATATAAAAGTACTTGGATGGATGTTTTTATAAGTGGAGTTATAATAGGAACAACTATTTATGATAATCCAGAAATATCTACTATAAATAAATCATTAAACAATTATTTTATATACGATCATGTAACTTACAAATCAATTAGGGTGTCATTAGAAGATTACTTAGAAACTGGAATAAATATAACAAATGAGAAATATAATATTTTGCCTTACACAAGATATTGGCATGGTTATGTTGTTCCTATGAAAATACTTTTAACATTTTTTAATTTATTTGACATAATGTTGATTGAATATTTATTTCAAACTTTTCTAGTAGTATTAATATGTCTACTTATGTATAAGAAGAATTTAAAACAATATATAGTATATTTCTTATCTTGTTATATAATGATGATGCCCATGTATATATATAAAGTCTTAGCTTATTATTCTATGTTTAATATAATGTTAATTGGTAGTGCATTTGTTCTCCTTTTTTACAATAAAATCAAAGTAGAAAACTTTAAATATATATTTTTATTAATTGGTTCATTATCAAGTTATTTTGATTTATTGACATTTCCTATGATAACAATATCGTATCCTTTAATATTTTGGTTACTTCTAAGTAAAAAAAACACTAAACAAAAATTAAAAGATGTAGTAATATTTTCTATTTTTTGGATTATAGGATATCTTGGAATGTGGATTGGAAAGTGGATATTATCTGCTATAATATTAAAAGAAGATGTTTTTAAAGATATTTATGAACATTTTTTAATTAGGACAATAGGAGATTATAAAGGGTTAAAACCAAATTTATTAACAGTTATTAATAATAATTTTTTATATTTATTAAATCCTTTTAGTTTGACTTTAATATATATAAATCTTATATATATTATTTATAGATTTTTTAAAATAGTTATTATTTTAATTATCAATCAAAATAAAAAATTGAATTTTAGATTTAGCAATATTTTACCATATATTTTAGTAATGTGCATGCCATTAGTTTGGGGAACTTTATTATGTGAGCATACGTATGAACATGCATATTTTGTATATAGAATTTTTACTGCTTCAATATTTTGTATATTTATAATATTGGCAAATTTAAGTAGTATTGATAATAAATTAGAAGGAAGTAAAGGTTAGTTAATTATGAAAAAGAAATTATTAAGTATATATAAAACAATTTTAATATTGTTGTTACTAATCATTATAGGATATATGTTTTTATATTTAGCCTATAAATTAGAGTTTAAAAATATTGAAAAAAATTTAATTATTAGTCTTGATTCTAATTTGAGTTTAAAATATAAAAGAAATTATGAAAGTTACTTATCTAATATAGACTTTATAGAAAGTGTAATGATAAGTGAAGCTTTAATTAAAGAATCTACTCCACTTATAAATAGTGCTCAAAATCTAAATCTTGCAGCAAATAATGGGAATGCTGCCATATTAGATTTAATAAATGGAGATAATACACTATATATTGGTTCATATGCTAGATACTGGCATGGATATTTATTGCCTCTAAAAATACTTTTAAACATCTTTACTTTAACAGAAATTAGATTGATGTTATTTCTGGTTTTAATATTTTTATTTATAGCTATTTCAATCTTGTTTTATAAAAATAAGATTGAACAATATATTTTTTCTTTATTCACTTGTATGTCTTTATTATATCCTATAATAACATTTAAATCGTTTAATTATGTAAATATTTATTTGATGTTAATCTACATTGTTTTTTTACTTTTATATCAGAAAAAATTAAAAGAAGATAATCTTAAATATGCGTATTTAATTTTTGGGGCACTTACAAGTTATTTTGATTTGCTAACTATTCCATTAATAACTTTATGCTTCCCTTTAATAATAAGTTTATTATTGTTAAAAAATAAAAGTATAAAAGAGACCATAAAGTTTATAATATTGCTTTCTATTTATTGGTCAATAGGATATCTTGGAATGTGGGTAGGCAAATGGGCTATATCATCTATAATTCTAAAAAAGAATGTATTTAAAGATGCTATTGATACAATTTTATTTAGAACTATAAATGCTAATAAAGGAAAAATATCATATATAGATATATTTAAAAACTTTTCAAATGATTATCAAAGTTATCTATTTATTGTAATATTTGTAAATTTTATATTTTTATTAATTAAATATATAAAAGTTTTAGCTATTAATAAAGAAAAAATAGAAATAAATTACACTGGAATATGCTTCTTTTTAATTGCCTTATACCCATTTATTTGGTATTTTGTAGTAAGACAACATTCATATCAGCATCCATTCTTTTCATTTAAACTAATATCTATTACCGTTTTGGCAGTAATTATAGGAATTAACAATTTCGTACAAGAACAAAAAAATAATTCATAATTGATATGAGTTATTTTTTTATAGAAATAAAATAAAATGAATATGTAAGATAGGAGGACTATGACCGAAAAAGTTGGAATTTATTGTAGATTATCTGATGAAGATAAGGATAAAATCAACAGAAATGACGATAGTGATTCAATAATTAACCAGAGAAGTATGTGCTTAAAATATGCTAAACAAAATAATTGGAATGTAGTTGATATTTATTCAGATGATGATTTTTCAGGAGCTGGGACATATAGACCTGATTTTGAAAGACTAATTAATGATTGTGAGAGTGGGAAAATAAATTTAGTTTTATGCAAATCACAGTCAAGATTTTCAAGAGATATGGAAATAATTGAAAAGTACCTTCATAATAAATTTATTGTATGGAAAGTAAGATTTGTAAGTATAATTGATAATGCTGATACAAGTATTGAATCAAATAAAAAATCTAGACAAATAAATGGTTTAATAAATGAATGGTATTTAGAAGATTTATCGCATAATATAAAAAAATCATTGAAAAATAAAAGAGAAGACGGGTTATTTGTTGGCAGCTTTGCTCCATATGGTTATAATAGGAGTAAAGATGATTATCATAAATTAGTAATAGATCCTGTTGCTAGTGAAGTTGTAAAAACTATTTTTTATATGTATGCTTCTGGAAATAGCTATAATAAAATATGTAATTATTTAAATAATAATAATATCTTACCACGTGCCTTATATAAAAGACAAAATGGCTCAAAGTTAGTAATTCCTTTTTGTGATTATAAAAATTTAAAATGGAATCCAAATACAATTGTTCAAATATTAAAAAATGAAGTTTATATTGGAAATTTAGTTCAAGGAAAGGTTACATCGGTAAGTTATAAGATTCATAAATATAAAAAAGTTGAAAAACAAAATTGGAGTAAATCAAAAAATACACATGAACCTATAATTGATATAAAAACGTGGGAAAAAGTTCAAAGTATTTTGGGCACACATACAAAACCAATTTTATCTGGAGAAATTCACTGCTTGAGCAAAAAAGTTTATTGTTGTACATGTGGAAGTTTGTTTGGAAGAAATGTATATAACTCAAAAGATTTGAAAACTAGATCATATTTACAATGCACTAAAGCTAAGAAAAAACATGACTGTAGTAACAATCACTCTATTAAAATAGAAGATATAGAAAAAATAATAAAAGATTCTATTAATAAGTATATTAAAAAATATTATAACGAAAAAGTACTGCAAGATTTATATAGTATACAAAAAAATAAATTGTCTAATGATGAAGAACATAATATTTTATTAAATGAAAAAAAAGACTTGGCAAAAAAATTAACAAATATTAATTATTATTTACAAAGTTTATATGAAGACAAAATAAAGGGCGTGATAAGTAATAATATATTTAATATTATGTCAAGTAACTATTTGAATGAAATAGAAAATATAAATAGTAGAATTGAAACAATAGATAAAAATATAGAAAGAATAAATGAACAAAATAAAAACATAAAAATATTTGATGTTATAAAAAAATATGAGTCTATAAATAAATTGAATAAATTAATAGTTGATGAGTTTATATATAAAATATATATTGATGAATTTAATATGTCATTAAACGAAAGAACCATAAATATTGAATGGAATTTTTAATTTTTGGGATTTCTATATTTGGGCAACTGGCGCAACGGGTGCAACAGGTGCAACTGGAGCAACAGGTGCAACTGGAGCTCAAGGCATACAAGGACCAGTAGGACCAGCTCCAACTATAACTGCAACTGCAATATCAGGATTGCCAGGAAGTACTCCAGCAGTAGATGTAACTGGTGGAAATGGAACTTATGCTTTACAATTTACAATACCACAAGGCCCAACAGGTCCAGCTAATGGCTTAAATTCTTACGGAGGTTTATATAGTACTACTAACGAGCCATTAACATTAACTGGTGGTGCAGATACTCCGATAACTTTAGCTACTCCAATGGCTAATGAAAATGTTACTCAAGCAGCAAATACAATTACTATTCAAAATCCAGGTAATTATGAAATAAGTTATTGGGTACAAGCTAATGGAACACCAGCAGGCTCTATTACAGTAATAGCAAGAAATGCTACAGCAGAAATTCCAGGAACTTCGCAGACATTGCCAGTTGATGGAACAAACGATGTGATATTTAGTGGCAACACTATAGTTGCTCTAACAACGGGAGATACGATTTCATTAGCTGCATCATCTGATGATGTAACTACAGCAAACATTGTCGCAGCATCTTTATCAGTAAAACAATTAAATTAAGAAATTAACCTTAAAAGGTTTTTTTCTTTTTTTAATACATATAATTTTTTAGGTGACTATAAATGAATAAATATAAAGTAGTTGTTTATGCTATTTCAAAAAATGAAGAAAAGTTTGTTGACAAATGGGTTGATTCAATGAGTGAGGCAGACGAAATTTATGTATTGGACACCGGTTCAAGTGATAAGACAGTAGAATTATTGAAAAATAGAAATGTAAAAGTATTTGAAAAAGAAATAAAACCATGGCGTTTTGATGTAGCAAGAAACGAATCTCTAAAATTGGTGCCAAATGATACAGATATATGTGTATGTACTGATTTAGATGAAGTTTTTATGAGTGGATGGAGAAAAAAATTAGAAGAAAACTATATAAAAGGTTTTAGAGTAAATTATACATATAATTGGTATATAAATGAAAAAGGTCAAAATGAAGTAACGTTTTTATTAAATAATATTCATCCAAGAAATGGATATTTTTGGTATCATCCAGTACACGAAGTATTAACATCAACTGATAAAGAACAAATACAAACTATAGAAAGTATTGTATTAAATCATTATCCAGATAGAACTAAGTCGAGAAAAAGCTATTTACCACTTTTAGAAATGTCTGTTAAAGAAGATCCTTTAGATGATAGAAATATGCATTATTTAGGAAGAGAATATATGTATTATGGAATGTGGGATAAATCTATTGAAACTTTAAAAAAACATTTAAAACTTAAGACTGCAACTTGGAATTTAGAAAGGGCAGCTTCTATGAGATTTATTGGAAGGTGTTATACTGCTTTAAATAATATTGATGAAGCAGAAAAGTGGTACAAGCTTGCAATAAAAGAAGCTCCAATTTTAAGAGATGGATATGTAGAATTAGGAATGCTTTATAATCAACAAAAAAGATATTTAGATTCGATTAACTATTTAATAAAAGCATTAACTATAAAAAATAAAGATAAAATATATATAAATGAAACATTCAGTTGGGATAATACAATTGATGATTTATTGAGTTTAAATTATTATTATTTAGGCATATATGATTTATCTTTATATCATGTAAATAAAGCATTACAATATAATAAAGAAGACGAAAGATTATTAAACAATAAAAAATTAATTGAAAAAGAAATATATTAGGTGAAAAAGAATCTTTAAATATAGATTCTTTTTCATTACTTGTTTAAAAAATAGTTGTATGATATTATTTAGTCGGTGAGATTTATGAATAACCTTGTATTAGCATATTTGGGGGATGCAATATATGAGCTTTATATAAGAGAATATTTAATTAATAAAGGTATTTGTAAAGTTAATACTTTACAGACTGAGAGTATTAAATATGTTAGCGCAAAATCACAAAGTGATTATTTACAAAAACTAATAGATAACAATTTTTTAACTAAAGAAGAAATTGAAATAGTTAAACGTGGAAGAAATATGGATTCGCATAGTAAAAAAAATACTGATATTATTACGTATAAAAGAAGTACGGGACTAGAATGTTTAATAGGATACTTAAGAATAAATAATAATGAACAAAGAATAAATGAAATAATGAATTTTATTGTTAATAATTAGGAGGTTGTATGAGAGTAGCAGGAAAGAATGTATTTAATGAGATAGATTTAAAAAAAATAAAAAAAGTTTATCTAAGTAAAAATTTTAAAGATAGTAAAATATTAGAAACTATAAAAAATAATAGAATAAAATATGTTATAGTCGAAAATAATATAATGGATAAAATGATTAAAAATAATCAGGGTATTATAGTAGATATTAATGATTATGAATATAAGAGTATTAATGATATTGATACAGAGTTTGTATTGATATTGGATCATTTAGAAGATCCACATAATTTTGGGGCAATAATTAGAACTGCTGAGTCTATTGGAATAAAAGATATAATTATACCAAAAGATAGAAGTGTTTGTGTTAATGAAACCGTGATGAAAACTAGTGTAGGGGCTTTAAATTATGTCAATATTATACAAGTAACTAATTTAGTAAATACAATAAATTATTTAAAAGAAAAAGGATTTTTTATTTATGGTGCTGAAGCAGATGGAACAAATTATAAAAATGTTAAATATAATAATAAAATATGTTTAGTAATAGGAAGTGAAGGTAACGGATTAAGTAATTTAGTTAGAAAAAATTGTGATGAAATTATTAGTTTACCTATGAAAGGACACATTAATAGTTTAAATGCATCAGTAGCTGCAGCAATATTAATGTATGGTATAGAAAGATGAAAGATTATCCAGATAATGAGCTTACTTATTATTTAAAAGATAATAGTGAAGAAGCAAGAGACATATTATATGCTAAATATAAATATATTATAGATGTAATACTAAGTAAATATAAAAGAGTTTTTTTAGCATTAAATATAGAATTAGAAGAAGTAAGACAAGAGGCAAATTTAGCTTTTTCAAATGCTCTATATAGTTATGAACCAGGTAAATCTGCAACTTTAAGTACTTTTATTTCATTGGTTGTAGAAAGAAAAGTAAGAACTGTTATAAAAAAATATGAAACAAATAAAAATAAGGCTTTAAATGATACCATATCACTTGATAATACTTTATTTGACAATCCAATGGAAAGTATAATTGGTAATGATAAATATGAACCATTAAAGCAATTAGAAGCTAAGGATACAATAAAATATATTAATAATGAAGTAAAGAATATATTGTCTCCAAAAGAATTAGAAGTTTACAAATTAATGATCAAAGGTAATGATTATGTTGAAATAGCTAAAATATTAAATAAAACTCCAAAACAAATAGATAATGCTATACAACGTATAAGAAATAAAATAAAAAAAATAAAAGAATACTGAGAATAAATATTGACATTAAAAATTTAAAATGTTATATTATAAACGCATTTGGGCTAAAGTTCTATTTTTATAAGTAGAACTTAGTTTTAAAAGATGTTTTGATACACCAGGATGTGTGTACGTAGAAAGGAAGGAAAATATGCCTACAATTAATCAATTAGTTAGAAAAAATAGAGGTAATAAAACAAAGAAGAAAAAAAGTCCAGTATTAAATGTTGGTTTCAATAGTAAAGATAGAAAACCTACAAATACTGATCATCCTCAAATGAGAGGTGTTTGTACTCGTGTTGGAACTAAGACACCAAAGAAACCAAACTCAGCATTGAGAAAGTATGCTCGTGTTAGATTATCAAATGGAAGAGAAGTTGATACATATATTCCAGGAGAAGGACACAATCTACAAGAACATAGCGTTGTTTTAATTCGTGGTGGACGTGTTAAAGACTTAATCGGAGTTCGTTATCATATTATTCGTGGCGCTTTAGATACTCAAGGTGTTAACGAAAGAAAACAAGGTAGAAGTAAATATGGTACTAAAAAACCTAAAAAATAAGAAAATTTAAAGGAGGAAAATTATGCGTAAAAGACGTGCTGAAAAGCGAGATATATTACCAGATGCTATATATAAATCTAAAGTTGTTACGAAATTAATTAACACAGTTATGTTAGATGGAAAAAAAGGAACAGCTGAAAAAATTATTTATAATGCATTTGATATTATTAAAGAACAAACAGGAAAAGATCCAGTAGAAGTATTTAATGCTGCTATGGAAAATATAATGCCACTTTTAGAAGTAAAATCTCGTAGAGTTGGTGGATCAAATTATCAGGTTCCAATTGAAGTTAAATCTGATAGAAGACAAACTTTGGGACTTCGTTGGTTAGTGCAATATGCTAAAACAAGAAGTGGTAGAGGTATGGCTAATAAATTAGCTGCTGAAATTATGGATGCTGCAAATGGTGTTGGTGGTGCTGTTAAAAAACGTGAAGATACTCACAAAATGGCAGAAGCTAACAAAGCATTTGCTCACTATAGATGGTAAGAGGTGTATATGGCAAGAGATGTTACAATAGATAAAGTTAGAAATATTGGTATCATGGCTCACATTGATGCCGGTAAAACAACATTTACAGAACGTGTACTTTTTCATACAGGTATAACACATAAAATTGGAGAGACTCATGATGGGGAATCTCAAATGGACTGGATGGAACAAGAAAAAGAAAGAGGTATAACTATAACATCTGCTGCGACTACAGCTCACTGGAAAGGTTATAGATTAAATATAATTGATACTCCGGGACACGTGGATTTCACAGTTGAAGTTCAAAGATCTTTAAGAGTATTAGATGGTGCTATTTGTTTACTAGATGGTAATGCCGGTGTAGAACCTCAATCAGAAACAGTTTGGAGACAAGCTACTGAGTACAAAGTTCCAAGAATGATATTTGTTAATAAAATGGATAAAATCGGAGCTGATTTTGAATTTAGCTTAGACACTATAGACAAGAGATTGGGTGTTAATTATGCCCCAATTGAATGGCCAATAGGAGCTGAAAGTGAATTTAAAGGAATAATCGATTTAGTAGCGATGAAAGCTTACCAATTTAATCGTGAAGATGAACATGAAAATTATGTTGAAATTGAAATTCCAGAAGATTTGAAAGCTTTAGCAGAACAAAAGAGAATAGAGTTAATTGAAAAATCTGTTGAATTTGACGATGCTTTAATGGAAAAATATTTAAATGGAGAAGAACTTACTGTTGAAGAGATAAAATCAGCAATAAGAAAAGGTGTTTTAGCTGCAGAATTCTTCCCAGTATTATGTGGTAGTGCGTTATCAAATACTGGTGTTAAATTAGCATTAGATGCTGTAATAGATTACATGCCTGCTCCAACAGACATTGAAGCAATAGATTGTACTGATGCAAATGGAAATTTAGTAAAACGCCATCCAAGTGACAGCGAACCATTCACTGCAATGGCATTTAAAATTATGACTGATCCATTTGTAGGAAGACTTGCATTCTTTAGAGTATATTCTGGGCATTTAACGAGTGGCTCTTATATTTTAAATAGTACAAAGAATCAAAAAGAAAGAGTTGGACGTATTTTGCAAATGCATGCAAACCAAAGAAAAGAAATTACAGAAGTATATACTGGAGAAATCGCAGCATTGGTAGGACTTAAAAATACAACGACAGCAGATACATTATGTGATGAAAAGAGTCCTGTTATAATGAACGGAATGGAATTCCCAGAACCTGTTATTGATATAGCTATTGAACCAACTTCAAAAGCTGATCAAGATAAGATGGTTGTAGCTTTACAAAAGCTAGCTGAAGAAGATCCTACATTTAAATATAAAACTGATCCAGAAACTGGACAAACAGTTATAAGTGGTATGGGTGAATTACACCTAGAAGTATTAGTAAGAAGAATGAAGGATGAGTTCAGTGTAGTTGTTAATACTGGAAGACCACAAGTAGCTTATCGTGAAATATGGTCATGTATGGGTTAAATTTGAACCAAATCCTGGTAAAGGTTATGAATTTGTTGATCAAATTGTCGGTGGAGTTGTTCCAAGAGAATATATTCCAGTAACTGATAAAGGATTACAAGAAGCTATGGCCGGTGGTATTTTAGCTGGATATCCTATGGTGGATGTTAAGGCTACATTATTTGACGGTTCATATCATGATGTAGACTCATCAGAGATGGCATTCAAAATTGCAGCAAGTATGGCATTAAAAGAGGCAAAGAATAAATGTAAAGCTGTTTTGCTTGAACCAATAATGAAAGTGGATGTTACAATACCAGATGAATATATGGGTAATGTAATGGGTGATTTGACAAGTAGAAGAGGAAAACCAATGGGACAAGAATCTCGTGGAAATGCTTTACAAATATCTGCAATGGTTCCATTATCTGAAATGTTTGGATATGCTACGAATTTACGTAGTAATACTCAAGGTAGAGGAAACTTTGTTATGACACTTGATCATTATGAAGAAGTTCCAAAATCTATATCAGAAGAAATAATTAAGAAGAATAGTGCAAACTAGTGATTTAAATGAATATAGGTCAAACTATTAAATTTTCAAGAATTGGACTTTCTTTAACACAAGAAGAATATGCAAAATGTATAGGTATTACACCTCAAACTTTATCTCTTATTGAAAGAGGTAAGCTTGGAGTAACTAATAATATTGCTTCTAAGATATTTTTTTCACTAAATGAATTGTTAAAAGATGAAAAATTATTTGAACTATTAGAAAATTTTCAAATTAATTTAATAAATTTAACTCTTAAAGAATTATCAAAATATTTATCTTATTTAAATAGTGACTTAAAAAACAATTTATTAAAAAATAAATTAAATATAAAATCAGAAAGTCAAATTAATACTATAGCGAAAGATACTTATAAATACATGTTATGTGGAAACGAATTTAGTATTGTAAAATTAGGTGGAGAATTATTAAATAATTATTCTTTGCAAAAAGATACTGAGTGTTTATATTTTCATGATAATAATATTATTAAAAAAGTTATTGAAAATGAAATAGAAGTTGATTTAGGCGTTATTATAGCAAGTAATGATTTAGTTCTATTAAGAGCAAACTTATTAGCCTTAAAACAAATAGGAGTATTTGACATAATAATTTTAATAAATCAAGATAATATTTCAAATATTAGTGAAATGAAGGAAATCGTATTAAATTTAGTTGATGAATATGAATTAAATTTAAAAGAATTAATTACAGGAATAATACCTAATCATACAAATAATAAGAATATATTGGAATTTTTAAAAACTTCACATTCTATTTGTGATTTGATAGTTAAGGATAAAAGGGAGAAAGTTAATAAAAATAAAAATATTTTGGCCAAAATTCTTAAATAATAATAAAAATGCTTGAATATTATTTAAGAATTAGATAGAATATTAATATAAAAGAAAAGGAAGGAAAAAAATATGGCAAGAGAAAAATATGATAGAAGTAAGCCACATGTTAATATTGGAACTATTGGACACGTTGACCATGGTAAAACAACATTAACTGCAGCTATTTCAAAATTATTCAGTAAAAACTTTATGGATTACAGCGCTATCGATAGTGCTCCAGAAGAAAGAGAAAGAGGTATTACAATTAATACTGCTCATATCGAATATGAAACAGAAAAAAGACATTATGCTCACGTTGACTGCCCAGGACATGCTGACTATGTTAAAAACATGATTACTGGTGCAGCTCAAATGGATGGAGCAATCTTAGTTGTATCTGCAGCAGATGGTCCAATGCCTCAAACTAGAGAACATATCTTACTTGCAAGACAAGTTGGAGTTCCAAAGATTGTTGTTTATATGAACAAAACTGATCAAGTTGATGATCCAGAATTACTTGATTTAGTAGAAATGGAAATTAGAGAATTATTAGGAGAATATAATTTCGATACTGAATGTCCTATAATTAAAGGATCTGCATTAAAAGCTCTTGAAGGTGATGCTGATGCTGAACAATCTATTAGAGATTTAATGAAGGCTGTTGATGATTATATTGATACTCCTGAAAGAGATACAGCTAAACCATTCTTAATGAGTATTGAAGACGTATTTACTATTTCAGGACGTGGAACAGTTGTTACTGGACGTGTTGAACGTGGACAATTAAATTTAAATGACGAAGTTGAAATCGTTGGTTTAAGAGATACTCAAAAAACAGTTGTTACAGGAATTGAAATGTTTAGAAAATCATTAGATTCTGCTGAGGCTGGAGATAATGCTGGTGTATTATTACGTGGTATTTCTCGTGATCAAGTTGAACGTGGACAAGTATTATGTAAACCAGGAAGTGTTACTCCTCATCATAAATTTAAAGCAGCTGTTTATGTATTAAGTAAAGAAGAAGGAGGACGTCATACACCATTCTTCTCAAATTACAGACCTCAATTCTATTTTAGAACTACAGATGTTACAGGTGTTATTGAATTACCTGCTGGTGTAGAAATGGTTATGCCTGGAGATAATGTTGATATGACTGTTGAATTAATCAGTACTGTAGCTCTTGAAAATGGTACTAAATTCTCAATTCGTGAGGGTGGACGTACTGTAGGTGCTGGAACAGTTTCTGAAATAATTGAATAATAAAAGTCAAGATTAATTTCTTGATTTTTTTAATTGACAATAAAAATAATAAAATTTAGATGTTATTGAAAATAGCGTTATTTTGTTATAAAATTAATATGGTGATTATATGGGGTTGTTAGATTTTTTTAGAAGAAAAAAAATATTAGAACTAGTAAAAGAAAAACATAGGATACAAAGATTAATAATATACTTGTTTGCTTGTTTTTTTGTTGCGTTAACATATAATGTATTTTTTGTTAAAAATAATTTAGTTATAGGTGGTATGAGTGGTCTTGCTATAGTTGTAAAACAATTAACTGGTTTAAGTACTGGAACATTTTTAATAATATCAACGCTTATACTGCTATTTATAAGTTATTTAATGGTAGGAATAAAAGAAACTAGTAAAGGGCTGGTTGGAGCTGTTGTATATCCAATATTAGTATCAATAACGGAACCATTATCTAACTATATAAATATTGAATTTAGCAACTTTTTCTTTACTATTATGCTTGCAACATTAATATATGGTATTTTTTTAGGTATTGTATATAAAGTTGGTTATTCAACGGGTGGAGCCGATATTATTAATGCTATAATTGTAAAACATTCTAAAATATCAATAGGAACAGCAGGAATGTATATAAATATAGTTATAATTTTTATTGCAATGTTTGTCTTTGGGGTATCTAAATCAGTTTATGCAATTTTTATATTATTATGTTTAAATAAAATAGAAGACTTCATTATACTTGGAAATTCTGACTCAAAATTATGTATTATAAAAGCAAAGAATACGAAATATATTGAAAAATTTTTATATGAAGATTTTAATATTGGTTTTAGTTTATTAGAAACAAAAGGTGGAGTTGATACCAAAAAAAGAAACACTATAATGTGCGTTGTAACTAGTAGAGAATATTATAGATTTAAAAATTTAATATTAGATATTGATCCTAAAGCATTTTTTGTAACACATAATTGTTATGAAGTATTGGGTGGAAAGAGTAAGAGACTAATTGATTTAAGTTAACTATTAAATATAAAACAATTAGGCTTTTTTTTATTGAAAATAAAATAAGTTATTATTATAGCTACAAGACCTATAAATCCAATTAAATTTAAAATAAATCCGCTACTATAATATGCTAATAATTTAATTGAAACATAATATGAACTAGCTAAACAAATATAAAATATTAAAATATCTAAAAATAATATATTGTTTTTTATAATCAGTTTATAACCATAATATAATGACATAAGTAAAAAAGAAAATACTAAAATAGCTATAAATTTAGAAAAAAATAAAGAATTGAAATTAAATGTTAATAATTCGATAATTGTCCACATTAAAATTGGAGTTATGCCCAACTTTAAATGTTCCCATACACTTTCATCTTTGGCAAATAAAAATCCAATAACTTTATTTTTGTTAGAAAAAGCGTAAAAAAAATGTCCAACTGTACCTATTATCATGCTAAATACGAGTCCTAATATTTCTATAGTCATAAATTCACCCTTTCTACTAGTAATTCTTTATGTTATAATTATACTCAGGAAGTGATTCTTTTATGAATGATGAAACTATGGAAATATTCCAAATACAAAATGCAATAGAAGAATTTAAAGTGCCCGAAACAACTACTTCGAAAAGTATTAGTATATTAGAAAATTATGGGGAAGATTTAACTAGTAAAGAATATATAACTAATCCTGCTATTGGAAGAGATAGTGAAATTCAAAAGATGACATTAGCTTTACTTACTCCAGATAAAGGAGCTTTATTAGTTGGCAAACCAGGTATAGGTAAAACTGCATTAGTAGAAGGATTAGGCTATAGGATTCAAAATGGCAATATTCCCAATGCTTTAAAAGGGTGGAGAGTAGTTAAAATTAACATCACAAGTCTTTTGGGAAATTCAATAAATGGGTCTCAAAATGAAAATAGAGTTGAATTATTAATTCAAGAATTAAAACAAGCAAAAAATGTTATACTTTTTATAGATGAAGTGCATCTATTAGTAAATAAAGCAACATCTAATAATAATATTGATTTTGCTAATATGTTAAAACCAGCTCTAGATAGAGGAACAATTAAGATGATTGGAGCGACAACAACAGAAGAGTATGAAACATATATTTTAAGAGATAGAGCCTTTTTAAGAAGATTTATAAAAATCGATATTGAAGAAGCAGATCAAGATACAGTTTTAGAAATACTTATGGGAACATATCCAAAATTTGAGAAAAAGATGAATGTAAAACTAAATTATACTGATTTTCAAAAAGAAAGAATTTTTAAATTTATTATAAATATGACAAGTGAATTTAAAAGAATTTACGAAATTTCTAATCGTTATCCAGATATTTGTTTAACTATTATCGCAAGTGCTTTTAGCTATGCTTTATATGAAAACGCTTCCGAAGTAAAAATGAAACATTTTTATAAAGCAATAGTAAATGCAGGAAGCCTATATCCTGATGCAAAAGAAAAAGATATAGAAAAGTTTAAAATTGATTTTAAAGATATGCTTGAAAAAGAAAAAGTTGATTTAAGTGATATAAATTAACTTTTTATTTGACTTTAAATTTTTAAGTGTTAGAATAGTTTACTAAAGAAGTGAGTTTATGAAGTTATTAGATTCTTCTAAAATATGGTTTTTAGACAAAAATTTTAAACTTGCTAATGTAGAAACTTATCCAATAGAAAATAAAAGATATAAAAAATCATTTATAGTAATTAATGACGATATATATAAAATAAAAAAAAGAAATATTTTTATTTTATATAATGAAATATTAGGCGAAGCAATATCAGAATATTTTAAATTGAAAACTGTTAAAAGTATATTAACTACATTTAGTAATATAAATACTGATTTAGATAAATTAAATTTATTTTTATTAACTAAGTCTTTTATAGATAATAATAAATTATATACAAATATAAATAATTTAAATATATTAGAATATTTTAATTGTTTTGAAATGATAGATTCTTTAAAATGTTATTATAATGAAGATTTACATTTGTTTGAATTCATAGATAATAATGATTTAGAAGAAATAAAAAAGAATTTAAAAAAGATGGTAATAAGAGATTATATAACTAATCAAGGAGATAGAAATAGAAATAATTTTTTATTTGAATATAATAATTCTCATGTAAAAATGATGCCACTTTATGATTATGAACATTCTTTTATGTTTAGAAAATATACTAATAAGTTTGAATTCGATCCATTGGATAGAGATATTAGATGTCATATACATAACGATTTATATATACAAGAACTGTTGATTAAAGCATTAAACTTAAATATAGATTTAATATTTAATAAAATATTAGATGAATACCATATTACATTAAATAAACAAGAACAAGAAAACTATACTAAAATATTAGATAGCAAAAAAAGAGAAATACTTGAATATAAATTAATAAAATAAAAAATATTACAATTTAATGTAATATTATAGGAATGTATATACTTAAACTTTTTATTTGATTATTAAGATTCTAAATTAGAATTATATTTATCTAGCTTTTACTCCTTGATATGTGTTTCTTTTTTTCATCTCTTTATCTATATCATTTAATACAACAAATTTTTTTAATAACCAAACCGGTTCTATTAAATCTTCTTTAACAGGATCTCCTGTGATTCTATTAATAACTATATTTTCATCTAAATATTCTAATTGATTTATAACAATATCTATATATTCTTCTTTACTAAGAATATGAAATGGTTTTTCTTCATACATTTTAGCTAATTCTGTATTTTTTATAATATGTAGCATATGTATTTTAATACCATCTATTTTTAATTTATTTAAATATTTAGCAGTTTCTATCATCATATCTTTAGTTTCATAAGGAAGACCATTTATAATATGTACAACTACATTTATATTTCTCTTTTTTAATTTTTTAAAACAATCTTCAAAGTTTTTTAAATCATGTCCTCTATTAATTAATTTTAAAGTTTTGTCATGAATAGATTGTAAGCCTAATTCTATAGTTAAATAAGTTCTTTTATTTAAATCAGTTAAGTAATCTAATACTTTATCAGATATTGCATCAGATCTAGTTGCAATATTTAATCCTACTACATTTTCTAATTTTATAATAGGTTCAAATTTTTCTTTTAGTTCTTCTACACTAGCATAAGTATTTGTATTAGCTTGAAAATAACCAATATATTTAGCTTTAGGCCATTTATTATGTAAAATACTTTTAACTTCGTTAAATTGTGTTATCAAATCTTTGTTTATATTGCCAGCAAAATCACCGCTACCTAATTTGCTACAAAAAATACAGCCATTCTTACCAACTGTTCCATCTTTATTTGGACAAGTAAAACCACCATTTAAACTAACTTTGAAAACTTTTGTACCAAATTTTTTTTTATAAAAACAATTTAAAGTATAATATCGTTTATTATCTAGAGTATTTTTGAACATATAATTCACCAAAAATATAATAACACTAAATAATATTATATGCTATAATTTAAGTGGGTGGTTGTATGAAAAAAAATATTGTTTTAACATTTATATTAGAAGCTATAATATTATTTATTTATTATTACATTGTTTTGCCTCCAATTAATCTTACATCTTATGCATTTTGGGCATTTATAATCTTTGCATTGATTTTATTTGTAGCATTAAATACTATTTTGCAAATGTTTTCAAAGCAAGTATATATGCAAAGAAAAGTAAGTAAAATTATAATAATACCTATTATATCACTTTTAGCTATAATTGTTGGAATTATAGTAGTAAACTTATTTTGTTCACCTATATTTAATGCTAAGAGTTATTCTAAGAGAATAACAGTAGATGAAACCGGTAATTTTCTTGAAGATATCAAAGCAGTAAATTTTAAAAATTTACCACTTCTTGATAGAGATTCTTCAGAAAAATTAGGAGACAGAGTAATGGGACAAATGAGTGATTTAGTAAGTCAATATTATGTGTCTAATGAATATACTCAAATAAATTATAATAATGAAATAATAAGAGTAACTCCTCTTGAATATGCTGATTTTATAAAATGGATATCTAATAGAAAAAATGGAGTAAAAGGTTATATTACAGTAAATTCTGTAAATGGTGATGCCAAATTAAAAAGAATTGATAAGGGTATGAAATATATGCCTAGTGCTTATTTTAATGAAAACTTAGAAAGACATTTAAGATTTTTATATCCTACTTTAGTATTTGGTGATTCTAAATTTGAAATAGATAATGATGGCAATCCATATTGGATTACTCCTATTTATGGATATACTGGAGTTGGATTAAAAACGAAAGTAACAGGTGTTATTATTCTCGATCCTGTAACGGGCAAAGCCAAAAAATACGCTTTAAAAGATGTACCTGAATGGGTTGATAATGCATATGATGCAGATTTGATTATAGAGCAAGTAGATGATTGGGGAACTTATAAGGGAGGATATTTAAATAGTATATTTGGACAAAAAAATGTAGTTAACACTACTGAAGGTTATAATTATCTTGCAATGAATGATGATATATATCTATATACAGGTATAACTTCTGTATTAAGTGATGAATCTAATTTAGGCTTTATATTGAGCAATATGAGGACAGGAGATACTATATTCTATAGTGTTGCAGGAGCTGAGGAATATAGTGCAATGGCTTCTGCAGAAGGACAGATTCAACAAATGAATTATAAGTCTACATTTCCACTATTAATAAATTTAAATGATAAACCTACTTATTTAGTAAGTTTAAAAGATGCTGCTGGATTAGTTAAAATGTATGGATTTGTAAGTGTTGAAGACTATCAAAAAGTAGTTGTTACTGATGCTCAAAAAGGTATTGAGTTTGCTGCACAAAATTATTTAAATAGTTATGCAGATGAAATTAGTGATGATATTATAGAAAAGAAAGAAATAAAAATTTCAAATATAACAACAGCAACAAAGAATGGAAATACATATTATTATATTGAGGATAATGAAAACCAAAAATATATAGCTTCCATAGAATTGAGTGATAATTTACCTTTTGTAAAAACTGGAGATAAAATAACTGTAGGTTATTATAAAAAAACAAATATAATAGAAATTGTAAAAATATATTAGATTTGACACCTCTAATATATTTTTTAATAGAAATGTTTAGTAAGTTATATTATACTGAAATATATAATGAGAAATTTTATAAAATTAGATGAAAGTTAAGAGGAAAACATGAATGAATTAATAATAGAAGAACTAAAAACAGAATTAAATATAAAGGAAAGTCAAATAATTGCAACTCTTAAATTGTTAAGCGAAGGAGCAACAATTCCTTTTATTGCAAGATATAGAAAAGAAGCAACTGGAGCATTAGATGAAAATCAAATAAAAAGTATAGATGATTTATATACTTATTATCAAAATTTGTTAGAAAGAAAAGAAACTGTAATAAGGTTGATAGATGAAAAAGGGTTATTAACAGATAGTTTAAAAGACAGTATTTTAAAATGTCAAAAATTAACTGAAGTAGAAGATTTATACAGACCTTATAAAGAAAAGAAAAAAACAAAAGCTAGCGAAGCTATAAAAATGGGATTAGTTCCACTTGCAAAAAAAATAATGTCTTTTCCAATTGAAGGCGATATTGAAAAACTTTGTAAACCATATAATATGGAGACTGATGTTGCGGTTTTAAATGCGGGATACATAATTAGTGAATGGATTAGTGATAATGCGTATTATAGAAAATTTATAAGAAATAAGATATTTAATAATGGATTAATTATAAGTAAGATAAAAAAGAACGCACAAGATGAAAAGAAAACTTATGAAATATATTATGATTTTAAAGACAATATAAAATATATGAAAAGTTATAGAACTTTAGCTATTAATAGAGGAGAAAAAGAAGGTATCCTTTCAGTTAGTTTAGAATATGATAAAGATGAAATAAATAAGTATTTAGAAACTAAAATAATAAAAAATCCAAATTCATTTGTTGTAAATATTGTAAAAGATGCTATAAAAGATAGCTTAAAAAGATTGATATTGCCAAGTATTGAAAGAGAAATTAGAAGTGAAATGACGGAGTATGCCGATGACAAAGCTATAAATATATTTGGTACAAATTTAGAAAACTTACTAATGACAAGACCATTAAAGGGATATAGAGTTTTAGGTTTTGACCCAGCTTTTAGAACGGGCTGTAAATTAGCTTGTTTAGATGAACAGGGAAATGTATTGCATATTGATGTAATTTATCCACATGAACCTAAAAATGATAAAGCTGGAGCAGTAAAAAAAATAAAAGAATTAATAGAAAAATATAATTTAAACTTAATTGCTATAGGTAATGGAACAGCATCGCGTGAAAGTGAAGAATTAGTGGCGAGTATTTGCAAAGAATTAAAAAATGTTTATTACTTAATAGTATCAGAAGCCGGAGCATCTGTTTATTCGGCTAGTAAATTAGCTCAAAAAGAATTCCCGACTTTTGAAGTTCAAGAAAGAAGTGCTGTTAGTATTGGAAGACGTGTACAAGATCCTTTGTCTGAATTAGTAAAAATAGACCCTAAAAGTATAGGGATTGGAGAATATCAACATGATGTTAATCAAAAAAAATTAGAAGAAAATTTAAATTTTACTGTATCTAAAATAGTAAATGAAATTGGAGTTAATATCAATACTGCAAGTGAAAGTATTCTAAAATATATTTCTGGCTTGACAACGACTGTAATAAATAAAATTTTAAAATATAAAGAAAAACATTTAATAAAGAATAGAGAAGAAATAAAAAATATTGGACTTAGTGATAAAGTTTATGAACAATCTATTGGTTTTTTAAGAATTAATAATGGAGATAACCCTTTAGATAATACTGGAATACATCCAGAATCTTATGAAATTACAAATAAAATATTAAATGAATTAAATCTAAATATTAAGGATATCAATAGTGTTGAATTTAAAGATAAATTAAAACAAGCTAGTGCATTAGATTTATCGGAAAAATTTAATATAGATATTTATACCGTAAAAGATATTATAAAAGAATTATTAAATCCAGGATTAGACCCAAGAGATGAAATAGAACCACCAATTTTAAAAAGCGATATTTTAACTATTGAAGATTTAAAAATTGGAATGGAGCTAAAAGGCACAGTAAGAAATGTTGCATCTTTTGGCGCATACGTAGATATAGGATTACATGATGATGGTTTAATACATATTTCTAAAATGAGTAAAAATTTTGTTAAGGATCCAAATGATATATTATCTGTTGGAGATATAATAACATGTTATGTAGATGATATATCTTTAGAAAGAAATAAAGTATCTTTATCATTAATAAAAAATATATAATAAAAAGTTATAAATTTAGTTAAAAAAGGCTTTATTTATAGTATTTTTATCAAAAAAATGTATAAAATTATTAATAAAGTATTGCAATTTGAGTTAACTATGGTATAATTTAAATTGCCTACTTAATTGCAGGTGTAGTTTAATGGTAGAGCTTCAGCCTTCCAAGCTGATAACGTGGGTTCGATTCCCATCACCTGCTCCAAAGTTTGCCTGTTTAGCTCAGTCGGTAGAGCGCACGGCTGTTAACCGTTAGGTCGTAGGTTCGAGTCCTACAACAGGCGCCA
>CANQSL010000023.1 GCA_947626515.1 uncultured Bacilli bacterium | reverse complement strand
AAGGTATATTCTATCATATAATAATACTGACATTTCTATAAAATCTTATACTGACATTTTAAAAAAGGTTTAACAAAAGCTATAAAAAGTATTGACAAAATGGTAATTTAATAGTAATGTTAAATTAATATTTTTGGAGGTCATATGTTATATTGTTATAATTTTATGAAATCTATTTGTACCTATAAATGTAATGCAATATTACTATGTCTTCTAAGCAACTAAAAGTATGCCTTTTGGTTGCTTTTTGTATAGGAGGAAATATGAAGTTTAACGATTTAAAAGAAATTGTAAAAAGCTACAGTCCGAATTCTTTAGGCAAGATAGAAATGGCTTATAATTATGCTAAAAGGTTACATCAAGGAACTTTTAGAGAAAGTGGAGAAGAATATATAATTCATCCTTTAAATGTTGCTTATATTTTAGCAGAAATGCATGCTGATACTGATACAATTTGTGCGGGTCTTTTACATGATACATTGGAGGATACTAATCTAATAAAGGAAGATATTGAAGAATTTTTTGGCATTTCTGTAGCAAATTTAGTAGATGGTGTTACAAAGCTTTCTAAGATGAATTTTTCTTCTAAAAAAGAACAAAATTTTGCTAATACTAGAAAAATTATAACAGGAATAGCATTAGATGTAAGAATAATAATAATAAAACTTGCAGATAGATTACATAATATGAGAACTTTAGAATATAAAAATAATTTTAAACAAAGAGAAAATGCTTTAGAGACTTTAGAAATATTTGTTCCTTTGGCTTACTACATAGGGGCATATAGAATAAAAAGCGAATTAGAAGATTTATCTTTAAAGTATTTAGAACCAGTTATATATAGTAAAATAGAAGAAGAAAGAGTTAATATTGAAGATAAATATAAAAATATTTTAAATACTATGTATTTAAATATTCATAATAAATTAGAAAGTGAAAATATTCATAATAAAATAAAGGCTAGGACTAAAAATATTTATGGCATATATAAAAGATTAATTAGTGGTCATACAATAAATGATATACATGATTTATTATCTTTAAAGATTATGGTAAATAATGTTTTAGACTGTTACAAATCTTTGGGAATAATACATTCTATTTATAAACCAATAAATGACAAATTTAAAGATTATATATGTAATCCTAAAACTAATTTATATAGTTCTTTACATACTACTGTTTTTGGTGAGGAAGGTAAATTAGTTCAAACTCAAATAAGAACTTTTGAAATGGACAAAATAGCTTCATTTGGATTAACTGCTTACTGGAATATGTATGGTGATAATGCAAGAAATATTATGCAAGAAGAACTAAAAGAAAAATTTCAATTTTATCAATCTTTAGAAGAGATAGATAAAGTATTTAATGATAATGAAGATTTTGTTAATAAAGTAAAACAAGAATTATTTTCAAAAAAAATATATGTTTATTCTACTAATGGAGAAGTTATCGAGCTTCCTATAGGCTCAACAATTATAGATTTTGCCTATAAAGTATATGGTGATAAGGGAAATAATATTGTAGAAGTTATTGTAAATGATAAAATAGTTCCATTAGATACAGTACTTCAAAGTAAGGATAGAGTTCATATAAAAGTAGGAGAAAATATTATTAGTCCTAATGTTGAATTAGCTGAGAAAGCAAGAACTACTCAAGCTAAAGAAAATATAAAGAAACTTATTTTAGAATAAATTTTATTAAAGGAGATAGTATATGGATATTAGATTAATAGATAATAATAAATTATTTAAGGTAAGAGTATCTGGAATAATAATAAAAGATAATAAAATACTTGTAGATGAATATGGTGATAATTCATTTTGTCTTCCTGGAGGTTATGCTTTATTGGGAGAAGATTCTAAGCAGGCTTTATTAAGAGAATTAAAAGAAGAGACTAATATAGATTTTCATATAGATAAATATTTAGGTATAATTGAAAATTTTTATACTAATATTAGAGGTTATGTTACTCATTCGATAGATTTTTATTATGAGGTTAGTGCTCTTGAATATAATATAGATATGCATTATAGAGAAATTGATAATGGCAATGTAATCGAGCATAATTATACTTGGATATCTATAGATAATATAGAAAAATATAATATATTGCCAAATATGATAAAAGATATAATTAAAAATAATGAAATAAATTTTCATTATATTAATAAATAAAATTATAAAAATATTGTCAAAATATTAATTTATTGTAGAAAATAAAAAAAATTGTGATATAATACATATATGTTTTTAAATTGATGAAGTGGACATGTTTTATAGAAATATTCTTAAAAGAGAGTGGTAGATGGTGAAAATTCCACAAGGTAAAGCTATAGAGTAACACCACTGAGATTTTTCTTGAATTTAGTAGAGAAAAACGGGATTACCGTTATATATAAGAGATATCAGTTATGATAAATTGGATGGTACCATGCAAATTTTGCGTTCCAATGTATCATAACTTTTTTTATTAGGAGGATATTATGATAGAAAGAGAAAAAATAGAGAGTTATGCTGAAAAATTAATGTTTAGAATGAAACCTGAAGAATTGGATACTTTGGAAAAAGAATTTGATATTATACTAAAACAAATGAAATTAATAGAAAATATAAAAGATATTGAAAAAGTAAATCCTATGACATTTCCATTTATAACTTACGAAGCTGAATTGAGAAGTGATGAAGAGGAAAGCGACAGTTTAACAGTAGATGAAGTTTTAAAAAATAGTAAACACGTAGTAAAAGATCAAATAAAAGTACCAAAGGTGGTGGAATAATGGAGTATATTAAAAGTACTATAGAAGATTTAAGAAAGTCTTTAGATAATAAAGAAATTACTGGAGAGGAATTATTTAATAAAGCAAAGACTTTAGCTAATGATAGTCAGAATGAAATAAATGCATTTGTTACAATAATGGATTCATATATGCCTAAAGGTAAGACTAAAACTATATTGACAGATATTCCTTATTCTTTGAAAGATAATTTTTCTACAACTGGAATTTTGACAACTGCTTCCAGCAATATTTTAAAAAATTATGTTCCCGTATATGATGCAACTGTGTATAAAAAATTAAAAGATGCAGGAGCAATATTAGTTGGAAAAACTGTATTAGATGAGCTTGCTATGGGTGGAACTGGTACAACAGGACATACTGGCATAGTTAGAAATCCATGGGATAAAAGCCGTTTAATAGGTGGTTCGTCAGCAGGATCTTGTGCTTCAGTTGCAAGTGGAATTGTCCCTTTTTCAATAGGCTCAGATACAGGAGATAGTGTAAGAAAACCAGCTTCTTTTGGAGGAGTAGTTGGATTTAAACCTACATATGGAAGAATTTCTAGATATGGGCTATTTGCATTTGCTTCTAGTTTAGATCATGTTGCAATGCTTACTAGATGTGTTAAAGATGCTGCTATAGTTACCAATATTTTAAAAGGTTACGATCCTTTAGATATGACAAGTTTAAAAGACGATGGATTAGATTATACTAAAGATTTAGATAAATCAATTAAAGGAAAAAAGTTCTTTTATATTAAAGAAGCTTGCAGTTATGATAAAAAGAGTGATATGCTTTCTAAAACTTTATCTCAGTTTGATGATTTAATAAAAAAGATAGAAAAATTGGGAGCTACAGTTGATGAAATTTCTATAGATAAAGATTTATTAAATGCAATATATCCATCTTATATGGTAATATCTTGTGCAGAAGCAACTAGCAATAACTCTAATCTTACAGGTATTCCATTTGCTTCAAGAATAGATGGAAATACTTATGAAGAAATAATGTTCAATACACGTACTGAGGGTTTTTCAGAATTAATTAAAAGACGATTTGTAATAGGTTCATATGTCTTGCAAAAAGAGAATCAAGAAAAATTATTTTTAAATGCTTGTAGAGTAAGAAGATTGATAGTTGATAAAATGCATGAATTATTTAAAGATTACGATGCTCTTATAATGCCGGCTAGTGGTGGAATTGCTCCTAAATTTGGAGAAGCAAGTGATGTATTAAGCGATGAATACTTAATATTGGAAAATCATATGGCAATAGGTAATTTTGGAGGATTTCCATCTATTACAATCCCTTATGGATTTGTAGATTCCATGCCTATTGGAGTAAATATAACTGGTAATATTTTTAAGGATAACGAAGTATTAAATATTGCAAAACAAATAGAAGATATTCTAGATTTTAAAGGACAAGTGGCAGGTGATAAAAATGTATAAAGTAGTTATTGGATTAGAAGTACATTGTGAAGTACTTACAAATACAAAAAACTTTTCAAATGCAAAGAATTCATATACAAATATACCCAATATAAATGTAATGCCTGTTGATTTAGGATTACCTGGAATTCTTCCTGTTGTAAATAAAGAAGCTTGCAAAAAGGCTTTAAAAACAGCAATGGCATTAAATTGTCAAACTCCTGATGAAATAATTTTTGATAGAAAGAATTATTATTATCCAGATTTGCCTAAAGGTTATCAAATTACTCAAGTTACTAAACCTTTTGGAAGAAATGGGCATTTAACATTTTTAGTTAATGGTGAAGAAAAGACAGTAGATATACATCAATTACATTTAGAAGAAGATACTGCAGCATTAGAACATTATACTAATTATTCTTTAATTGATTATAATCGATCTGGTATTCCTCTAATGGAAATTGTAACTGAACCTTGTATATATTCGGCAGACGAAGCTGTAGCATTTTTAGAAAACTTAAGAAACGTATTTTTATACTGTGAAGTAAGTGAAGCAAAAAGTGATAAAGGACAAATGCGCTGCGATGTAAATATTTCTTTAATGAAAGATACTGATACTAAATTAGGTACAAAAGTTGAAATGAAAAATATCAATGCTTTTAATAGTGTAAAAGCTGCTATAGAATATGAAATAAAAAGACAGAGTGAATTACTTGATAAAGGAGAAAAAATAGTACAGGAAACTCGTAGAATTGATGAAGATGGTAAAACTTATTCTATGAGAGAAAAAGTAGATGCTGTAGATTATAAATATTTTGTAGAGCCAAACTTAGCTCCAGTGAAAATTACTGATGAATTTAAAGAAAAGGTAAGAAGTGAAATACCTGAATTAGAATATTCAAGAATAAAAAGATATTTAAAATTAGGAATAAATTTAGAAGATGCATCTACTATAGCAAGAGATAAATATATATCAGATTATTTTGATGAATTATTAAATTATACTAAGAATATATCTATTGCAACCAACTATTTAACAATTGTAATATTAGGTTCTTTAAATAAATTAAACATTAGTATAAAAGAATTATTTATAACACCTAAAATGTTAGGTGAAGTAGTAAATTTAGTAGATAAAAATGAAGTATCAAATCAGCTTGCAAAAAATATAATATATGAAGCTATGGAAAAAAATATAGAACCATTAGAAATAATTAAATCTAAAAATATTAAACAAATTAGCGATGAAGGGGAACTTATTAATATAATAAAGAAAATAATTAGTGAATCTCCAGATCAAGTAAAAGAATATTTAAGTGGGAAAGAAATGGTGGCAAACTTTTTAGTTGGTAAGGTAATGAAGGAAACTAATAAGCAAGCTAATCCAGCAACTAGTTTAAAATTAATTAAAGAAGAGTTAGAAAGGATGAGATAATGAATAATTGTTATAGAGATTGTTATGCTGGTAAATTAACTGAAGAGTTTATTGGCAAAGAAATAACTGTTTGTGGTTTTGTAGAAAATATAAGAGATCATGGTGGAGTAATTTTTGTAGATTTACGTGATATGTATGGAGTAGTACAATTAGTTAGCAATGATGATACTATATTTGATGGTATAACTAAAGAATCTTCCATTACTGTTAAAGGAACTGTACGTAAAAGAGATAAAGACGATTACAATGAAAAGATTTCTACAGGTACTATAGAAATATTGGTAAGTTCATTAGAAATATTAAATCTTGCCGATAATGTATTACCTTTTGAAATAATGACAAGTACTAGTGTTTCAGAAGATGTAAGACTTAAATATAGATATTTAGATTTGAGAAATCCTAAAGTTAAAAAGAATATTTTATTTAGATCTAAAGTTATCAATTATTTAAGAAATAAAATGATAGATATGGACTTTGTAGAAATACAAACACCTATTTTAACAGCTTCTAGTCCAGAAGGAGCAAGAGATTTTATTGTTCCATCAAGAAAGTTTCATGGGAAATTTTATGCTCTTCCACAAGCTCCTCAACAGTTTAAACAACTTTTAATGACAGCTGGATTTGATAAATATTTTCAAATTGCTCCTTGCTTTAGAGATGAAGATGCAAGAAGTGATAGAATATATGGTGAATTCTATCAATTAGATTTAGAAATGTCTTTTGTTACTGAAGAAGATGTTTATAAAGTAGGAGAAAAAATATTTTTTGATACTTTTAAAGAATTTACTGATAAAAAAATAAATTCTACTCCATTTAGGAGAATTTCATATAAAGAGTCTATGGAAAAATATGGTACTGATAAACCAGATTTAAGAAATCCTTTAGAGTTAATTGATTTGACTTTAGAATTTAGTGATACTGAATTTAAACCATTT
Source organism: uncultured Bacilli bacterium (assembly GCA_947626515.1). Classification (GTDB taxonomy): domain Bacteria; phylum Bacillota_I; class Bacilli_A; order RF39; family UBA660; genus UMGS1124. The sequence goes on along the minus strand of CANQSL010000023.1, from coordinate 15,816 downwards.
AGAGGTGTAACTGTTAAAGGTATTAAAGTAGATGGTATAGCAGATAAATCTAATTCATGGTTCAATGATTTAGTTGATTATGCTAAAAGTATTGGCATGCCTGGAATAGGTTATATTACTGTAATGGATGATATGTCTTTTAAAGGACCTATAGATAAATTTTTGACAGATTATGAAAGAGATAGCTTAATTAAGAAGGCAAATCTTATCCCTAATTCAGTATTATTCTTTATAGCGGATAGAAAGAATGCACATAAATTAGCTGGACTTATTCGAGATGAATTAGGTAGACGATTAAATTTAATAGATAATGATGTTTTTGAATTTTGTATAATCAATGATTTTCCTATGTATGAATGGAATGATGAAGAAGAAAGATTTGACTTTACACACAATCCATTCAGTATGCCAAAAGGTGGGTTAGAAGCTTTAGAAAATAAAGAACCTAGCGAAATTGTAGCTAATCAATTTGATTTTGTATGTAATGGTGTAGAACTTGCAAGTGGTGCTGTTAGAAATCACGATTTGAATATTATGAAAAAAGCATTTAGTATAGCAGGATATAGTGAAGAAGTTCTAAAAGAACGATTTAAAGGATTATATACTGCATTTAAATATGGAGCTCCTCCTCATGCTGGTATGGCTCCTGGAATTGATAGAATGATTATGATGCTTTTAGGTGAAGAAAATATCAGAGAAACTATAGCATTTCCTATGAGTGCAAGTGGAAGTGACTTGATGATGGGAGCACCTACTGAAGTAAGTGAAACTCAGTTGAGAGAAGTTCATATTAAAGTTAGAGATAAAAATTAAAAAAGGATTGCATTATCCTTTTTTTAATTAGTTGTAAATAAAGACTATATTTTGTAGAAACAATTTTATTATTATGCTAAACTTAAAATAATAGAGGTTGTTATGAAAAAATATATTTTTATAGCTATATTATGTTTAATATTTCCATTAAAGACTTTAGCTTATGGTATAAACAATTATTTAGTAAATGCTACTATAGAAGAAAACGGAGATTTATTAGTATCTGAATATTTTGAATTAACTGGATCTTTTAATGGCTTTGAAAGAATTATTAATTATAAAAACTCTAATTCTATTCCATTTAATCCAGATTTAGAAATGTTTGATGGAAGTACAATAAATGATGGAGATAATATTGAGTTATTAGAAATTAGAGGAGTAGAAAAAAATAATTTTGATTTTGAAAACGTTACAGGAGATTTATTTACCGAAAAAAATTACGCAAATGCTGGAGATTATGGATATTATACTATAAACGATAATATTATAGGATATAGATATAAAATATTTTTACCTAGCAATAAAAATAAGGCTTTTTATTTAAAGTATAAAATAAAAAATATAGCAGTATTACATAACGATGTAGGAGAATTATTTTGGAACATATTAGGAGATGAGCTTACTGAAAGTATTGCCTCTTTAACAGCATATATAAATATTCCAAATAATATTGATATAAGAGCATGGGCACATGGACCTCTAAATGGCGATGTTGAAATTGTCAATTCACAAAAAGTTAAAGTTATAATAGATGGATTATCAGCTAATACTCCAATAGATGTAAGAGTAACTTTTGATAGAGATGTAATACAAAATAGTACAAAGTTAACAAATGTAAATGCTTTGAATAAAATACTAAATTATGAACAAATAAAAGCAGATGAAGCGAATGAACAAAGAAAAGAATTAGAACAAAGAAAAATAGCGAAAGCTTTTGAGCAATTAAATTATTTTCAAAATAATTTGACAAAAGAAAATTATGAACTTGCTTTAAATTCAATAAATCAAATAAGTGATGAAGAAATAAAGAATAATCTATTGGAAATTTTAGAAGGTTATAAGAAAAAGTTAGATGAATTATTGTATAAGAAAGCTAATAATTTAATAGATATAGCAGATAATACTTTATCATATGATGATTATCTAGAAGCTTTAAATGCTATAGAAGAAGTAGAAATAGAACAAGATAAGATAGAACTAAATAAAAAGATAACGAAAGTATACGAAAAAATTAAAAATAAAGAAATAGAACACAATAAAGAATATATATTTTATATGGCATTTTTATTAGTTACATATTTAATTATAGTATTTACAACGAAAGTATTAAGAGAATTAAATATAAGAAGATATTTTAATTACGAATATTTAAGAGAGATAGATAGTGAAATGGATTTAGAAACTATAGAATATATTATGGATAATAAAATAACATCTAAAACCATTTCAGCAATTACACTAAATTTAATTAATAAAAAAATAATAAGCTATGAAAAAACAGAAGATAATAATATTATAATGACTTATCATGAAGAAAATGCTAATGTTAATGAAATAGAGAGCGCTTTAATTAAATATTTATTTGTTAAAGGTAAAGTTGTAAATTTAAAAGAATTTCAAAATGTTACTAGATATAATTATAAATTTTATATAGATTTATATGAAAAATTAGAAAATACAATTCTTGATAAGATAAATAATCAACAAATATTTACAAATACTTATTTAATGTCCGAATGTACTACTCCAAATATATCTTTGAAATTAGTAGTTTTATCCTGTATATCTATATTATTTAAATCTCCAATAATATTAGCTTTATACGAAATAATATTATTAATAAAATTATTGGTCAAATTATTTAGAGGAATAGATTTAAAAATATTTTTAAATACTATAATGAGTATGGGAATAATTTATTTAGGTATTTATTTTTCATTAAATATAATAAAGAATGATAAAATAATATATTATGCATTTTATTTTATAATAGCTATTTCTATATATATTTTTGTTGCAGCTTTAAAAAATTTAAAAAAACAAGCATATAGAAAAGCAGGGAAAATAAAATTAGCTAAAATAAAAGCTTTAAAAAGATTTCTAAATGATTTTGGAAGACTAAATGAAAAGACAATACCTGATGTTACATTATGGAATAAGTATTTAATTTATGCTATAGCTTTAGGTTGTTCAGATAAGCTTGCAAAAGAAATGAATAGTAAATTAGAAATTGAAAATATAAATTATGATTTATTAGATATGTATTCTAATATGTATGATGTTTATAATTCAACATTAAATTATACTATTAGAAATACTCGAACAATATATTACAATAAAATAAGAGAAGAAAGTTTTGAAAGTTTCATGTCTGATTTTGCAAGTGCTGCAAGTTCATCAGATAGTTCCAGTAGTGGAAGATTTTCATCAGGAAGCGGTTCTGGTGGAGGATTTTCTTCTGGAGGCGGCCACGGTGGTGGCGGCGGAGGAGGAAGCCGTTTTTAAGAAAAGTATTAGTTTTAAATACTTTTTTTTTATTTTCAATTATGTTAAAATCAATATAAAGAAGGTGAAGAGATGATATGTAAATTTGTACCGGATATATATACTAAAAGTATTTATACAATAGATTATAAAATGTTAAAAAAACAAAAAATAAAATGTTTAATTTTTGATTTAGATAATACAATAGCTCCACTTACTTTAAAAAGGCCAGATAAAAAACTTATAGATTTGTTTGAAGAATTAAAAGATATGAATTTTAAAATATATATTGTTTCTAATAGTATTAAAAAAAGAGTTGAGCCATTTAAAAATATATTGGGTGTAGATTCTGCATATTTATCTATGAAACCTTTGCTTAGAAAATATAAAAAAATATTTAATATAAATAATTATAAAGATAATCAAATTGCGGTTATTGGAGATGAACTTATAAATGATGTATGGTGTGCTAATAGAATGAATTTTGTTAGCATATTTGTAAATCCAATAGGTACTAAAGAATATGTATCTACTAAAATAGGGAGATTTTTTGAAAATATTATTATAGAAAAATTAACTAATAAAAAATTATTTAGAAAAGGAAAATATTATGATTAAATATTGTTCTGGTTGTGGAGTATTATTGCAAACTATCGATTCAAGTAAAGAAGGATATATACCAGAAGAAAAAATAAAAGATAGTAATTATTGTAAAAGATGTTTTAGATTAATAAATTATAATGATACTAATACTGTTGATAAGACTACTAGTAATAATAAAATAATAGATTATGTTAATAAAAGTGATTCATTTAAAATATATTTAGTAGATTTATTAAATATAAATGATTATACTATAGATTTATATAATAAAATAAAAGGTGAAAAAATATTATTGGTATCTAAATATGATTTATATAAAAAATTATTTAATAAAAATAAACTATTATATAAATTAAATAAAATATATAATTTAGATAATTTAGATATAATTAGTATTAATAATGAGAAAGATATTAATAAATTAGTAAATTATTTAAAGAAAAACAATATAAAAAAATCTTATTTAATTGGGCTAACTAATAGTGGTAAAAGTTCTTTAATTAATAAGATAATAGAATTAAATAATTTAAGTCTAGATAAAGTTACTGTAAGTAATAAAATAAATACTACTTTAGATTATATTAATATAAAAGTTAATAATAGTATCAATATAATAGATAGTCCAGGATTTATATTAGATGAATATAAGATAAATAAAAATTATAAAAAGTTAATAAAGCCAATAACTTATAATATGAAAAAAGATGAGGTATTATATTTAGATAAATTTTATATAAAGTTTGATAGTCCTACAAGTATTACACTTTATACTTATAATGTAATTAGTAAAAAATATTATAAAGATATGGATTATGAATATAACTTGAGTATTGATGCTAATAGTGATTTATGTATAATGGGATTAGGATTTATAAATATAAAAAATAAATGTAATATTAGTTTACATGGACTAGATAAAAAAATTGTGTCTATAAGAGAGAGTTTATTATGAGTAAAATACATGTAATGAGTGAGATACTTGCAAATAAAATAGCTGCTGGAGAAGTAATAGAAAGAGTATCAAGTGTAATAAAAGAATTAGTAGAAAATAGTATAGATGCTAATAGTAAATCTATTAAAATAGATTTAGTAGATAGTGGAATTAAAAAATTGAGTGTAACTGATGATGGAGTTGGTATGGATAGAAATGATGCAAAATTAGCGTTTTCTAGACATGCTACTAGCAAATTATTAAAAGAAGATGATTTGTTTTTTATAAATACATTGGGATTTAGAGGAGAAGCTTTACCTAGTATCGCTAGCGTATCTAAAGTTAATTTAAAAACTTCTACAGGAGGCGTTGGAACTGAAATTATTATACATGGTGGTAAGCTAATAAGTGAAAAAGATTCTGATTCAAGAGTAGGAACTAAAATAGTAGTAGAGGATTTATTTTATAATACTCCTGCTAGATTAAAATATTTAAAGAGTGAAACTACAGAATTATCTAATATAGTAATGTATATAGAAAAATTAAGTCTTGCTAATCCTAATATTAAATTTACATTGACTAATAATGAAAAAGTAATAGTTAGTACTAGTGGAAGTGGTAATTTATTAAAGACGATTCATGAAGTATATGGTTATTTAGTAAGTAGTAATATGATAAATATTACAGCATCTAATGAAGATTATGATATATATGGATTTATTTGTAAGCCAAGTATATTAAAGTCTAATAGGAATCATATAACTACAATAGTTAATGGAAGAATAGTAAAAAATATAGAATTAAACAAAGCTATAAATGATGGATATTATACATATAAACCAGATATAAAATATCCAATAGTTGTATTAACTATTAATACAGATCCAACAATAATAGATGTAAATATCCATCCTACTAAACAAGATATAAAATTTTCTAAAATAGAAGAATTAACTAAATTAGTAACAGATTCTATAAAAGATTCTTTATATAAATCATTATTAGTTCCAAAAATAGAAGTTAAAGAAATAAAAAAAGATAATGAAATATTTATGCCTCAAGTTAAAGAATATCAAGTAAATAAAGATTTATATAAAGTTAATGACAGTCAAGTAAAGTTTGATTTTAAAGAAGTAGAAAAAGAAGTAATAGAAAATAAATTAGATAGAGAAGAAAAAAATGTATTAGTTAAAAATTTAGAGTTATATCCAGTTGGAAGTGTAATGGGAACTTATATAATAGCTGAAAATGAAGATAATATGTATTTGATAGATCAACATGCTGCTCAAGAAAGAATTAATTATGAAAGATATTTAAAAAGTTTATCTAGCAAAGAAATAACTACTACTGATTTATTAATACCAATAACTATAGAATTAACGGGATCTGACTATTTAAAATTAAAAGAAAGAATTAATATATTAACTGATATGGGATTTAATATAGAAGAATTTGGATTAAATACAATTATTATAAAAAGTCATCCTACATGGTTATTAGAAGGTTATGAAAAAGATAGTATAGAAAGGCTTATAGATTTAACAGTTAATGAGTACAATATAGACAGAGTAAAATTTAATGATAATATAGCAAAGACTTTAGCTTGCAAAATGAGCGTTAAAGGCAATACTAGACTTACAATTGATGAGATGGAAAGTTTACTTAATGATTTAGTATTATGTGATAATCCATATAATTGTCCTCATGGTAGACCGACTATTATAACATTTACTAAATATGAATTAGAAAAGATGTTTAAAAGAATAATGAATTAGAAAGGGTATTTTATGAAAAAAATATTAGAAGATGACAAATCATTTATGATTATTACGGCTCTTGCGTTAGTGATACCAACGATTATAGGCATGTCTTATGCTTTAGTAATATTTTTTAGTTAAAAAGGTTATAGAAATTTTCTATAACCTTTTATATTACTATAGCGATTAAATTATTCGAACCCTTATTAACTATTTTAGTTGCAGTTGTCGATAATTTATAACGGGTACTTTCTGGCATCATTGAAAGTTTGGCTTGAATTCCTTCTTTTACTATTTCATCCAAACTTCTTCCAAAAATTTCACTTTTCCAAATATTTGCAGGTTCGGTTTCATAGTCTTTCATAATATAATCAATTAATTCTTTACTTTGTAATTCCGTACCTATAATAGGTTCAAAAGAGCTTTCAACATCTACTTTTAATAAGTGAATACTACTTGCTACTGCTTTTAGTTTAACTCCATATCTACTGCCTTGTTTAATTATTTCAGGAGTTTCTAATTTCATATCTTTTAAACTTGGATAAACTATACCATAACCTGTTGATTTTGCCATCTTAAGAGCATTTTTAATACTTTCTGTTTCCTCTTTATTGTTAGAGTAATCGGAAAATATTTTTATTAATCCAGCTTTGCTTAAGTCAACATCTCCTATAATAGTTTTTAATGTTTCATTATATAATTCTTCACTGCTATCTAGATTTAGTGTAACTATGCCAGTGGATGGATCTAGAGCACTAATATATGCATTATTAATATATTCAGAATCTTTAAAGTATTCTATCATATTATCGACATCTTTAATTTTTTCTACATTAGTAATACATTCTTTAATCTTTTCTAAATAATGTTTTTTAATAATATTATTTTTATCTAAAACATGTATCCATTCCGGAATATTGATCGATACATCTGTTACTGAAAATTCATATAATGCAGTTCTTAATATATTATACATCTCTAGCTCATTCATATTTTCTATATCCATAGATATAACAGGAACATCATAATTTGTATTAAGCTCATGTTCTATATTTTTAGTAGCATCACTATTAGGATGTGTACTATTTAAAATTACTATAAATGGTTTATTTAAGCTTTTTAGTTCTGTTATAACTTTTTCTTCAGCTGCTATATATTCATTTCTTCCAAGAGTACCAATAGAGCCATCTGTAGTTATTACTATTCCAATAGTAGAATGATCTTTTATAACTTTTTCTGTTCCAATTTCTGCAGCTTCGACAAAAGGTATTTCTTCATCATACCATGGAGTTTTAACTAATCTTGGATTACCTAATTCATCTTGAAATCCATTTGCACCATCTACAACATAACCTACACAATCTATTAATTTAATATTGGTTTCCATTTCATCTATTTTTATCTTTGCACCATTAGATGGTACAAATTTTGGTTCGGTAGTCATAATTGTTTTTCCTTGAGATGATTGAGGAATTTCATCCAAGCAAATCTTTTTTTCATTTTCATCTTCTATATTAGGTACTACTAGATTTTCGATGACCTTTTTAATAAATGTACTTTTACCTGTTCTAACAGCACCAACAACTCCTAAGAAAATAGATCCATTTCCTCTAATAGATATACTTTCTAAAATTTCTTTTTTTTCCATAAGTCACAAACCTTTCAATGAATATTATGAAATAAAATGTAAAATAATACTAAAAAGTATCAATAATATAAATATAACTAATAGGAATAATTATTATGACAAATATGTATTTTATTTATGTTTAATTTTATTATAATATTAAATCGGGAGGTAATTATGTTAATTTCAATTGTTGGTGCGAGTGGAAGTGGCAAAAGTTTTATTTCAAAAATGTTATGTGATTTTAAAGATAATATACTTATAATCGATATAGATAAAATAGGTCATGAAGTATTAACTTATGATAGTGTTAAAGAAGAGTTGATTAAAGCTTTTGGAAAAGAAATAATTAAAGATAACTCAGTTGATAGAAAAGCCTTATCATCTATAGTTTTTAATAAAAAAGAAGAAATGGATAAATTAACAGATATAACGTGGAAACATATGGAAGAATATGTAGATAAATGTATACAATATAATAAAGATAAAATTATAATATTAGATTGGATACTTCTTCCTAAAACTAAATATTTTAATTTAAGTGAAATTAAAATATATGTAGATGCTCCTTTTGAAATAAGATTAAAAAGAGCAATTAAAAGAGATAATATAAGTTATGAAAAATTTATAGAAAGAGAAAAAGCAAAATTAGATTATTCTAATTGTAAATTTGATTATTTTATTAATAATATAGATTTAAAAAATACTAAGAGAAAGGTAAAAAAAATTTATGAAAAGAGCATTATGTACAGGTAGTTTCAATCCTATAACTTATGGGCATATGAATGTTATAGATAAATCATTAAAATTATTTGATGAGGTTATTATTGGAATATTAAATAATAAGAATAAAAAGAATACTTTATTTACTCCAGAAGAAAGAGTAGAATTGATTAAAGAGATATATAAAGATATTGATAGAATTAAAGTAGTATCTTTTAATGGTACTGCAACGGATTTAGCATTAAATATGCAAGCAGATTTTATAGTGAGAGGAATTAGAGGATTAACTGATTGTGATTATGAAATAAGTATGGCTTATACAAATAAAAGATTGAGTGATAATAAAATTGAAACTGTTTGTTTATTTCCAGATGCTGAATATCAGTTTGTATCTTCTACTATTGTTAGAGAATTAAATGAATTTGGAAAAGATATTAGTGATTATGTGTCTCCAATAGTAGAAAAACGTATGATTTTAAAAAGAAGGAATGATGGATAATGTTTGTTCAAGTATTAGGCAGTGTAAGCCCTAGGTGTTATAAAGATAAAAATGGAATATGCTATAAAATTGTTACAGAAAACAATTATAAAATATTATTAGATTTAGGTCCTGGTAGTTCAAGATTGCTAGAAATGAATGATCTTAATGATTTAATTATAATTATTAGTCATTTGCATAAAGATCATTATTCTGATTTATTAAGTTTAGGGTACGATTCTTTTGTTTTGCATAGAATTGGATTATTAAAAAATAAAATTAAAGTATATATTCCATTTGATGAAGATCTACTAGATTATAAATATTTAATGGGATTTACTAAAGATAATTATTTAGAATTTATTCCGTATAAAGAAAATAATACTTTAAACATAGATAATGTAACTATAACTTTTAAACAAAATCCTCATTCTGTATTAACGTATTCAGCTAAAATAAAAAGTGATGATGGAATAATAGTTTATTCTGCTGATACGGGATACATAAATAATAGTCTAGAAGATTTTGCTAAAGATAGTAATATTTTAATATGTGAGTCTACTTTTCTAAAAAATCAAAATAAAGTAGGTAATGATCATCTATACACATATGAAGCTGGATTAATAGCAAAATCTTGCAATGTAGAAAGATTAATTTTAACTCATTTTTATCCTACTATAGATAAAAATTTATATTTAGAAGAAACAAAAGATATATTTAAAGATGTAGATGTTGCAGAGGAAGGAAAAATTTATAAGTTAAGGAGGTAATATGAAAGATCTACATATACATACTATTTATTCTGATGGTGAGCATAGTCCCAATGAAATAATAGAATATTGTATTAATAATAATATAGATACAATATCATTTACTGATCACGATAATATTAGTTCATATAATAATATAGATTTAAAATATATTAATGATAATAGAATTAAAATAGTTCCTGGAATAGAGATGACTGCTAAAGTTGACGTAGGACAAATGCACATATTAGGTTATTATATAGATATTAAAAATGAAGGATTAAATGATATTATAAAAGAATTAAATATTAGATCTTTATATCATGTAATCGGAATACTTAATGAAATTAAAAATGATTATAATATTACTTTTGATAGAGAAGATCTAAAAAGTTTATTTAATAAAAATAGTAATTTAGGTAGACCTGATATTGCTAAGTTATGTATTAAATATGGATATTCTAAAACCGTAAAAGAAGCTTTTGATAAATACTTAATAAATGCTTATGAAAAAATAAGAAATAAAAATACTAAAGGATTATATTATGAAGAATGTTTTAAATATATAAAAAATGCTAATGGATTAGTAGGACTAGCACATCCTAAAACATTAAAATTAAATGATAATGAATTATTTAACTTATTAAAAGAAATGAAAACTAAAGGATTAGATTTTATAGAATGTTATCATTCTACTTTCACTAAAGAAGAAACTGAAAAATATATAAAAATGGCAAAAAAGTTAAACTTACTTATAAGTGGTGGAAGTGATTATCATGGAGAAATAATTAAACCTGATATAAAAATTGGAACTGGGAAAAATGAAAACTTAAATATAAAAAAATTAACAATACTAAATTGATAAAATTTTTAGTATTTTTTTATAATAAAATATGCAAAAAAAATGTCAAAAGAAGTCATAAAATTTATTTACATTAATAATAAAGTGTGTTAGTATAAAATTGGGTTCAAGGGTTTTACTGTTTGTCACATTTGTCCCTTGATATAAATAAATTATAGGGGAGGTTAAAAAATGGAAAACAAAAAGAAATATTTTATTGCAATACTTTTATTTATTTTTTTAGGATTGATGATTTTTACTTTTGCTAATCCTAAAGACGATAAAGAAGAGGATAAACTAGATGGTAATAAAACTCAAGAAGTGGATGATGATGAAAGTGATAAAAAAGACGAAGATGATAATAAGGAAGTAACTGAAGATCAAAATGGTTCTCAAGATACTAATCCAACAAATGGTCCAGAGATAGTTGATGATAGTTATGATAAAGCTAAGAAACTAGTAGAGGAATTGCAAAAATTAGTAGATAATTCTAATAGTATAAAAACTTTAAATACAGCAAGAGATTATCATAGTGATAACGAAGTACAAAAAGCAGTTGATGCTGTAACTAATAAAGACCTACAAAAAGAACTTCAAGATATTTTAGATGAATTATCTAAATTATTAGATGATACTACAGCACCTGAATTAAATGTATCTAATGGTACTGTATATGCTAGTCATATAGAGGTAACTTCTGATGATGAAAACGCAAAAATTACTGTAACTAATTCAGAAGGCAAAACAGTTAATGGTGTTTTAAAAGACGGTAAATACACTGTTAAAGCAGTTGATGATGCTTTCAATGAAGTTACTGTAGAAATTACAGTAGACACTCAAGCTCCAAAAGTAAGTGGAGTAAAAAATAATACTGTAACAAAAGACGATGTAACATTGACAGTAGATGATTTAACAAATACAACAGTTAAAGTAAATGGAAAAGAAACTGAAGACTTAACATTTACAAAAGATGGAGAATATGATGTTACAGTAACAGATGATGCTGGAAATTCAACAAATGTATCATTTACAATAGATAAGACAGCACCAAAAGTAAGTGGAGTAGAAAATAATACTGTAACAAAAGATGATGTAACATTGACAGTAGAAGATTTAACAAATACAACAGTTAAAGTAAATGGAAAAGAGACTAAAGATTTAACATTTATAGAAGATGGAGAATATGATGTTACAGTAACAGATGATGCTGGAAATTCAACAAATGTATCATTTACAATAGATAAGACAGCACCAAAAGTAAGTGGAGTAGAAAATGATGCCGTAACAAAAGACGATGTAACATTAACAGTAGAAGATTTAACAAATACAACTGTTAAAGTAAATGGAAAAGAGACTGAAGACTTAACATTTACAGAAGACGGAAAATATGAAGTAGAAGTAACAGATGATGCTGGAAATTCAACAAATGTATCATTTACGATAGATAAGACAGCTCCTACTGCCAAAGTAGAGTATTCAACTGTTGAACCTACAAATGAAGATGTAACTGTTACATTAAAAACAAACGAATCTATTACTATAAGCGAAGAAGGTTGGGAAAAAGTAGAAGATAATACTTATTCAAAAACTTTCTCAGAAAATACAAATGGAGGAGTTTCTATAACTATTACTGATTTAGCTGGAAATACTAATACAGTTACATATGAAATTAGTAATATAGATAAAACTATACCAACATTAACATATGTAAACGTATTCCATAAAAAAGATAATGATGATTTACATGGAGTTAATATTAAATATGCTAAATATGGCGATAACTTAATTGTTAGAATTGCAGTTTCTGAAGAATTATATGTTAAAGATGAAAATGGGAATTTAACTGAAGGTATGTATATACAAATAGGTTCTTCTGAAGATAAATATCTACTAAAGCGTGAAGAAATTGAAGGAAAAATTCAATATATTAATAGAACTATAGAAATTAAGGATAATATTGGAGTTATAGAAGGAGATAAAATCCCTGTTACTATAGTTGAAGGACAAGATAAAGCTGGAAATTCAATTATAGATACAGAAAATCTAGACATAACTACTAATTTAGTTGATAAAAATAATTGGGTAGTATTAGATAATTTAGTTACCGCATCAGTTTCTTATAATACTGATACTTGGACAAATCAAGATGTTACAGCAACTATAACGGTTGATGAAGATGTAACTTTATCTGATGATTCTTGGACTAAAGGTGAAGATGGTAACTATACTAAAACATTTGGTAAAAATGCAGAAGAAACAGTTATTGTTACAGATATAGCTGGAAATACTCAAACATTAAATATTAAGGTTTCAAATATTGATAAAGTATATCCTGCGTTAGTAGATAGTTATACTGGACAAACTTATCTATACGATAAAGATGATGAAACAAAAAATACAATTGTAATAGCTTTAAATGGTGCACCATTTATGTATGTTGGTGAAGATCAAGAAGCTACAGATTTTGGTGTTAGTGGAATAGCTTCATTTAAAGTTGATGGAGAAGAAAGAGATAAGTTCTCAGGTAGAGGTAATTTTAATAAAGAAATAGAAATTACTGATAATGCTGGAAATGTAAGTAAGTTTACTGTTATAGTAGATGAAACTCCTGCTACAGTTAGTGATATATCATCATCAATAACAACGAATAATAATTCTAATCTTAAACCTAATAATAGTGGTAATACTTTGATTAAAAATAATGATACAATTAGAGTTTTAATGAGTGCAAGTGAATTATTAAAAGAAGCTCCATACTTAACTGTTGAAGGGGAAAAAGTTGAACAATTTAAATTGGACGAAACTTTCTACAAAGATAATGGAATTATCCATTATTATGTTGATTATCAATTTAAAAATATAGCAGAAGAACTTAATGATGAAAAAGTTAACATAGGCATTACTGGATTTATTGATGGAAATGGAAGTAAGGGTGCTATATATAATGGCAAGAAATATACTACTATCCCAGGCGAAGATTTTGGTGTAGATTTAACTTATGATATAGTTGCTCCTGAAGTATCTATGTATAAGATTCAAAGCCTTAAAACAGAAGAAGATTATAAAAAGAAATTCACAAATAGTAATGCAGCTAGTATTTATAAAGATGGCATTTACTATGGTAATACTTTAAGAGCTAAAGTTACTGATACAAATACTGTAACTGTAACAATGAATGGTGAAAATAAAAATTTACAATATGATTATTATGTAAGTTCATTTAAATATGCTAGCGATGGTATAGCTACATTAGTTGCTACTGATGCAGCTGGTAATGAAACAGTTATAAAAGCTAAAAACGATGGTAAACATCCAAGAATAAAAGTAAATGATGATGAATTTGTAACTGGCAATAATGCTTCAAAAACATATACTACTGAAGTTTCTTTGAAAATTTCAGATGATAACGATATTGATAAAAATTTAATTTCTATTGAAAAAGATGGAATGAATATTGAAATTAATGATGAAATTTTTGAAAAAATCAAAGCTGGAACTTATATTTTGGAAGATGGAGCTTATTATATTAAGGTTATAGATAAGGCATTCAATATATCTACAGCATCATTTGTTGTTAATACTAAAAATGAAGCAGTTGCTATAGCAGTACAAGATAAAAGTGAATTAAAAGCAGCTTTAGAAGCAATAAAAAGTGATTCTGAAGTAATTTATATAACTGAAGATATTGATTTAGGCAAATGGACTCCTGCAAAAATTAATAATACAGGTGAAAATGTTATAATTAATGGTAATGGTCATACTATTAACAATATGACTGTTACCCCAACTCAAGTTGGAAGTTATTATTATAATGGATTTATTGCTACAACTAATGTTCCACTTATAATTGAAAATCTAAATTTTGAAAATGTTGAAATAAATAGTTCAAATAATTCAGTTAATGATTATTCAGGTGTAGTTGTTGGCCATGGTGATGCAGCTTTAACGCTTAATAATGTTCATGTAGATGGCCTTGAAATTACTTATGCACATCAAGCAGGAACACTAGTAGGAGCTAATTTTAATGGGGATGTAACTTTTAATAATTGTAGTGTTAAAAATGCTACTCTTAAAAATACAAAAAATGATTCTACATCCGGTGTTTTCTTTGGTGCAGGTACAGTAAATGTTAATATAAATAATAGTTATGCTGAAAATGTAAATATTTATACATATAATTTTAATTATTTATGGGTTGCTACATTAAATTCTTCTGCTAAAAAGCTTACTGTAGATGGCGAAGAATTTAAAGCTGGTAAATTTACTGAATCTAATACTCGTAATCTTATTAATGTAAAAATTTATAGATCAATAGATGGTAAAGAGTATAATTATAAACAATATATTAAGCCAGTTATGAATGCTTTAGGGCAACCTTTAGTAAAAGCTGTAAAATTTGTTCAAAGTTCAACTGAAAAGTTTATCGAACCAATAGAAAAAAATGAAGCAATAGTTAAAAAGACTACAAAAGAAGAAATTAATGAAGAATCTGAATTAAACGTTGAAGAAGTTACTACTAATGAAATAGTTGAAACTGATGAAATATTTAATACTGAAGTTGTAGAAACTAATGAAATTGAAAATGTTGGTACTAACGAAACTGAAAATATTGAAACTGACGAAGAAAAAATAATTGACAGTTATAATATTGATAAATTAAATACTTTAGAAATATTTAATCCATTTGAAAATCAAGATTAATTTCTTGGTTTTTTTATGTAAAATTATTGTATATTGTGAATTTTAGGTAAAAATGTTACATAGGTTGGTAGTCAATTTTAAGTGAAAATGTTACATGTAAAATTGCACA
>CANQSL010000022.1 GCA_947626515.1 uncultured Bacilli bacterium | reverse complement strand
AATTTTACATGTAACATTTTCACTTAAAATTGACTACCAACCTATGTAACATTTTTACCTAAAATTCACAATTTTTTTATTTATCATATTTCCTATTTATTTTTTATAACTTTATACCTTATATTAACTACAATTAAAGTTACAATTGATATAACTATTAATATTAATGTTTTTATTGTACTATCCCATGTTTGTGGATTTTTTATTTCTTCTTTTTTTACTTTTTTAGTTGTAGTTTTTTTTGTTGTTTTAACTGGTGCTTTTTCTTTTGTTGTTTCTTCTTTTTCAAATCTTCCTACAAATAATACATCTTTTTTTTGCATTATAAATTTTCCATCTTTTACCTCTACGTCTTTTGTTGTCCATCCTGAAAATTTATATCCTTTTAATTTCAAATCATTTAGTACATTTACTTCTGTACCAGTTAAATATTCTTCACTTTCAGGATCATTTATTCCATCTAAAACTTCGCCTTCTATTTTATATGACACTGTATATGTATTGACAATATTATATGGATCATTAATAAATCCTGTGCCTTCAACATCAATATTTTTATTTAACACAATTACTGGTCTTATTGCTAGTTCAATAGTATCAGCATAATCTATTCTTCCATTACTGTGAAAGTAAAATGAATTATCATAATAATTATTACGAGACTCAGGAGTTAATAACCACCATCTTATAAATGAATCTGTCAAATACATATCTCTATTAGAAGACTCAATATTTGCTCCGGCAAAAGCAACTTCGTCTACTGTTAATAAGCCTCCAAAATCATTTACTTTTTCATCATATTTTTCATTACAATTTAAATTAGCATTTGTAGCAACGCCATACCCAGAAATTCTTTTTCTTGCTTCAGAATATAATATTTTTTCATATTGTGTAGAAGTTAAACCACTTTTGTCATACCAATTATGTGTATCACCTATACACCAATCTTCTTTTTTTAACAAACTTTTATTTTTTAAAGTATTTACCCAGTTTTGAATTTGAACTCTTACTCCCCTAAGATTTTCATATCCTACATAATCTAACATTTTATTATTTATAGAACCTTTTTTATACCCGTATAAACCTTTTCCTATACTTGCATTAGGCCCTCCAATTGCTTTTTCACATACATTTGATTTATCGTATAAAATTATTTTTATTGACCCATCTCCTTGTATTCTTACAATTCTAAAGCACATACCGTCAAAATTCAAATAATTATCTTGTACATTTCCCCTAAAATAATATGAATCTCCATAATCATCCGTCGTTTTACTTAAAGTCCTCTCGTCAACACCACTAATTGCACCAGCAGGTGAAGTTAAAGGATTTTCACTATAGACTGTACTTAAATCAGTTGCATGATTTTTTGCATTTTCTATAATACTATCTCCCAATGTTTTTGCATTAACATTTAATAATACACAAGTACTCAATATAATACTTAATATAAGTTTTTTCATGTAAACACTTCCTATCATTTAAAATATATCATAAAATTTTTAAATAAAACAAAAAAGTAAAGTACTTGTTCTTTATTTTACAGATACTTTACTTGATTTTTTTGTCTAATATACGAGCCATCATTATTCCACTAGCCGATGCCATCATTAATCCAGTGGTTAATCCTCCACCATCGCCAATAGAATATAACCCTTTTACGCTAGTTTCAAAGTTTTTATTTAATACTACAACATTACTATAAAACTTAATTTCTGGTGCATATAATAAATTTTCAGGATTAGCAAAACCCTCAACTACTTTATCCATACTTTTTATAAATTGTAATATATCTGTCATTGTTCTATATCCAATTGAAAACGTAATATCTCCAGGAACAGCACTTTTTAATGTCGGCTTTACTTTATTATTTTTTAAATCTTTAGCCCAAGTTCTCTTACCTCTAAAAATATCGCCCAATCTTTGTACCATTATTGCATTTCCACCTAATCTATTTACATTAGTTGCAATATCTTCTCCATATTCAATTGGTTTATCAAAGGGCGTTGAAAAATGATGTGATACTAGTATTGCTAAATTAGTATTTTCACTCTTTTTATCTTTATATGAATGTCCATTAACAAGCGTTAATCCATTATCATAAACTTCGCTAGAAACAAACCCACTAGGATTTTGACAAAAAGTTCTTACCTTATCTCCATATGGATATGGTCTTGCTATAAATTTACCTTCATACATATACTTATTTATGTCTTTCATTACATCATTAGATAATTCATAACGAATTCCAATATCAACGCTTCCAATTTTGGTTTCAATATTATGTTTTTTACATAAATCGCTTAAAAATCTTGCACCTTTTCTTCCTACTCCTAAAACAACTTTATCAGTATTTATAATACTCTCTTTGCCTGTATTTAAATCTTTAACTTCAACACCACATACCTTATTATCTTTTACGATAATATCTGTAACTTCTGTTTCAAACATCATATTTACATTATTATCAATTAAATATTTTTCAATTTTTCCATAAAGTATATGTGCTTTTTCCGTTCCTAAATGTCTTATAGGATAACTTATTAAATTAATATTTTCTTTTTTTGCTCTTTTTTTTATTTTTAATATTTCATCTATATAATCTACACCAAATAATTTTGTATCTGCTCCAAACTTTAAATATATATTATCCGTATATGTCAATATTTCTTCTATTTCTTTATTCGTATAATATTCTCTTATATAAGAGCCATCATTACCACCTAAATATATATCTTCGCCTTTTTCTCTATGAGTTAAATGATAACTATTAAGTTTGCCATCTGAAAATGCACCAGCCCCACTAAAACCACAAGTAATGTTACATTTTGGTTTACAATTTAAACATTTACCTGTCTTACTTATTGGACATATCCTGTTTTCAACTCTTTTGCCTTGATCTATTAATAAAATATTTTTATGTTTATTTAATTTTATTAATTCATAAGCTAAAAATATACTACTAGGTCCCATGCCTACTACAACTAAATCATATTTCTTCATTTTCAAACTTCTTTTCTAATAATTTTATTGGATAACTTTTATCAGACATAATCTTAGAGATAGATAAATCATTATGTAAATTATATATTATTTCTGCTATTAATTTAGAGCAATCACATATATGTAGCCATTTTTCTTTTTCATATTCTTTTGGAATATATGATAAATTTGTAGTATATAATCCATCAAATTTATTCATTTTATAATATTCATTAAATTTATTAATTCCTTTTGTAAATAAAGCATATGTAGTTATCAAATATATATGTGAGACATTATGTTTAATTAATTCATCAATTACATCAAACATGCTTTCTCCACTTGAAATCATATCATCTATAATTATTGCAGTTCTTCCGGATAAATCTTGTTTTCCAATATAGTCATGAGAAATAATTGGAGATTTACCATCAATTAATTTATTAAAATCTCTCTGTTTTACAAAACTTCCCGCTTCTTTATCAATATATTTAGAATTAAAAGAATTTAAATAAACATTTCTTCTTCCAGTTGCACCATTATCTGGAGCAATAAAAGCCAACTTTTTTAATTCATCAATACTTAAATCATTTATAAAATTTTCTAATATAGTATTTGTTGCAAAAAAATTATCAAATTCAGAATTATGTACCGCATGCTCAACTCCTTGATCATGAGCATCAAATGTAACAAATGTCTTTATGCCACTCATATCTAATTCATGTAATGTCTGCCCACAACTTAAATTCTCTCTTCTATTTTTTCTATGTTGTCTTCCATTATATAAAAGAGGCATTATTATATTGATTGATTTAGTATGACTATTGCATGCTCCAATTCCATCTTTTAGTTGAGCGATTAAATCATTAGGACTTGTATGATTTATAAGTCCATGCATTTCGTATGTTATGGAATAATTACCAATATCGGTTAACATAAACATATCTTTTCCTCTTACAGTAGTACCACTAATTACTACTTTCAAATGTCCATCTTGAAAAAAATTCTCTTCTATAGGAACTATAAAAGTATATTGATCTTTGTCTAAATTATACATATCGAGTAAGTGCTCATCTACTTTTTTTCCTAATTCTAAAGCACTTTTAAATACCATTAATCTTAAGCGTTCTTCCTCAATTTGCTTTTTTTCTAATCCCATAAAACCTCCAAAAAAAACATATAAAAAACTAGTATAAAAATAACTAGTTTTTATTTAATAGTATAGTAATCAAAGATTTCTTAAATACGTTATTAATGTACATTACTACCACCATATTAATTGTAACATATATATTTATATTTAATCAAATAAAATGTCAGTTTTTTAATTATTTTTTTTAGGTTTTATAACTAATGTTGAACAAGTTTTATTTTTTAATAATTTACATAAATCATTTAATGTATTAAATGATAGTTTATCATATAAATGCATTTCATTATTTAGAAATTTACCATATAGTAATATATTATCTTGTATATTGTTATTAACTAATTCAATATTATCAAAATGCAATATATAACTACTTTTCATAACTTTAATTCTTCTTTTAAAATCTTCTTCATTTAAACTAATGTTATTTATTGTATCATTAATCATTTTAATAAACATTTCAGGATAATCAGTATCTGTAGTTAAACTAAATATCATATAATCTTTAGTATATATTTTATTTATATTAATACCATCTTGTATTACAGAAGAAGTTAAAAGCTTATCTTGTATATCACTAGTAGTACCAAATAGTATATTAAATAGTATTTCTATATAAAGATACAACATTTCATCTTTTAAATTATACTTTTTAAAATTCTTTTTTGGAATTTTATAAGAAATGCTTACTTTATTGGTTTCTACATTCATTTTAATTTCTTTATATTCATTGCTTACTCTAATTGGTTCATTAATTTTTTTTCTATTTATTTCTACATTATTATGCTCGTAATCTCTTTCTTTTTCTTCTACTATACCCATAGCTTCATAAGGATTTACATTACCAGTTACAATAATAAACATATTATTAGGATTATAAAAAGTATTATAACAATCTTCTATATTTTCCAAAGTAATCTCTTTTATATCCTCTACTTCACCACTAATTAAGTTTTTTCTTAAATCGTTTACAAATACATTTTCATAAGAAGCATATGCAAGTTCAGTATTAGGATTATTTTTATACATTTTTATTTCTTCAGTTATTATACCTCTTTCATTATTTACTAATTCTTTAGTAAAATATGGAGTTCTTACGTAATCTAATAAATAATTAAAATTTTCTTTAAAATATGTTGAAGAAAATACTTCAAAACAAGTTACATCATAACTAGTAAAAGCATTAACACTACTACCTAATTTAGAAAAGAAATCAAAAGCACTGCCACTTTCTAAATTAAACTTTAAATGTTCTAAATAATGTGCTATTCCATTAGGAACAGTTTTATAAGTAGAATCATTACTAGTTTTAAAAGTAGTATCAATAGATCCAAATTTAGTACTATAAGTTATATAAAAATTCTTTTGATTATTATTAGGAAGTACATATAATTCCAAACCACTATCAAATTTATGATAATATAAAACTTCATTAGTATTCGAAATTTTAATCTTTTCCATTTTCTGCCTCTTTCAAACATAATACTGTATTTAATTTTACTTTTTTGCTAAATTCTTTAATTTCTTCTAAAGTTACATTATTGTATTTATTTATCCTTATTTCTATATCTTCTAAATTATATAAATTTTTAAATAAATAGTTATCGATTATTTTACCAGGATTATCAAGTGCCATATTAAGTGTAGTAGATATTAATTTTTTTGCATTTTCTAATTCAGTTTCATCTATATTATTTATCATGTCATTAATAGATTTTTTTATTAATTTAATAGCAAGATTTTCATTTTCTTTGCTTATTGCAGTATGAATAATTATTAAATTATCAAATTTTTGATATAAACTTGAACAATTATAACAAAGTGAATTTTCATTTCTTAAGTTATTATATAATTTAGTATCTAAAGAAGAACCTCCTAATATCATATTATATATATTTGCAACATAGTTTCTCTCATATTCTGTCATATTATCAATATTATACCCAAAGCATATATTTTCTTGACTAAAATCACTATCTAAAAAAATTTCTTTTACTTTTTTTCTAATAGGATTTTTTACTTCATATAATACTTCATGATTTTTTAATATATTTAAATTGAAATTATTCTTAATTATTTCTACAACATTATCCATATTTAAATTACCTATAATATATATATCTATATAATCATGTTGTAAACATTCATTATAAAATTCAAATAAATTGGTTGGAGTAATCATCTCTAAATCTTCTATATTTCCATTTATATCTATACTGCTTTCAGTATTGCACATATTTTCTAATAATTTTTTTATACTATACTTTTTAGGTTCTTCAATAATAGATTCTATATCTTTTTTTACTCTCTGTTTTACATAATTAAATGTATTATTTTCAAATTCATTATTTAATACATTTGGATTCATTATATTAATTATTGGAAATTTTATAAATTCTTCTATATTTTCATTAACTAAATTAGGATCGATAAAATCAAAACAATATGAAGTTAATATGCTACTTCCTACTCTGTTAATCACAGAATAAAAAAATGAATTATATAAATTTTCTAGTTCAATATTCATATCTTTTTTTGTTTTATATATGTTAGAATTTTCAACTAACATTTCTGATAACAAACTTCTTTTAGTAACTGTAGATTTATCTATATTATTTCTAAAAATAATTTCCATATGACAAGTTTTAAACTTATCTGTTTTTACTGTATAAACATTATATGTATTACATTTATATTCTTTATATAGCATATTTTACACCTCACCTTTATTATGTGTAAACACATTAAAAATATAATGAAATTATATCATAAAAACTGATATAATTAAATTAAGGAGTGATTTTTTATGAAGGCTGTTCATATAGAAAGTAAAATTGATGAAATTGCTGAAACTGTTTTAATGCCTGGAGATCCATTACGTGCAAAATATATTGCAGAAAATTTTTTAACCGATATTAAATTAGTAAATAGTATTAGAAATATGTTAGCGTACACAGGATATTATAAAAATAAACGTGTTACAGTCATGGGATGTGGTATGGGTATCCCTAGCATAGGAATATATTCTTATGAATTATATACATTCTACAATGTAAAAAAAATTATAAAAATAGGTACTATGGGAAGCTTAAATAAAAATATTAAACTTATGGATTTAGTTTTAGCTAAATCGGCTTATTCTCCATCTAGTTTTGCATATGTATATTCTAAAGAAACAAAAAATATTTTAAATTCTAGTGAAAAAATAAATAATAGTTTCTTAGAAACTGCAAAGAGATTAAACATACCTTTAAATTATGGAACTATTTTAACTGCCGATGTATTTACCGTTTATGCTGATATTTCACATATATTAGAAAAAATTCCAAAAAACGTTGAACTTTTAGGTAATGAAATGGAAGCTTTCGGTTTATTTCATATCGCAAATGTATGTGGTCGCGAAGCAGCTTGCATTGCAACCGTCGTAGATAGTATTTATGATGATAGAATGGTAAGCGAAGAGGACAAAGAAAAAAATTTAAATGATATGATTACTTTAGCTTTAGAAAGTATTTAAAAAATAACTCATACTAATGAAAATGTATGAGTTTTATAATTTATTTAATTTTACTAATTTCCTCTTTAGTCAAACCTGTTATTTTAATAATAATATCCATAGAAATATTTTCTTTTAGCATATTTTTAACTATATCTATTTTATTCTTTTTTACGCCATCATTGAACCCGTCATTGAACCCGTCATTGAAACCATTATCAAATCCATCTTTTCTACCAGTTTCAAATCCTTTTTCATATGCTTCTTCTCTTATGCTTTCTTTTATGTTTGCATCATCTAACTCTTTATCATATAATCCAATTATAAATTCATCATTTGATAACTTTTCTACTTCATTCATTAGTTTATCTCCTAACTTTCCCATACATTTTAAATTATTCTCTAATTCCTTATAATTTTTTGAAATAATTATTCTCGCCATGTTTTTTACTTCTTCATCATAACATAATTTACTTACCTTTTCTATATTTATATAATGTATCTCTAAGTTGGGTGTCAATATTATATCTTCATCTTTTAATTTAAATACCAATATATCTTTTGTTTCTGTTAATCCAAATGTATTTAAATTTATCTGTATACATTTTTTAGCATTTTTATATGGTTTATTTACTAAAAACTGTTCTGAAAATATCTTACATATATACGCCGTATTTCTATCTATAAGTCCTTCCCATTTATCGTTAGCATTTAATTCTATATTTAATATTGTATTATCTTCCAATGTTACTATTAAATCAACTGATTTTTGTTTTTCTTTTTTATTACTTTTTGTCATATCGTTATTGTTAATAATTATATTATCTTTAGTTATATTTAATTTTAAATAACTATTAATTAAAAAAGCGAGTAAATCCTTATTTGACTCTTTTCCAAATACTGCTTTAAACATAAAATCAAACGTCAGTTTAACCATTAATTTATCATTTGTTACTATCATTATAGTCTCTTTCTAGAAAAATATAATTTATCTTTCACTATATATATTATATATTTTTTTTATTTTCCTTTTTTATAATCCAAAAAATAAATAAACTATTATAAAACTCGATATAATACCAATTAAATCTGCAAATAAACCTACCTTTAATGCATATCTAGTTTTTTTAATACCTACACTTCCAAAATATAGAGTAAGAACATAAAATGTTGTATCTGTAGAACCTTGAATAGTACTTGCTATTCTTCCCATAAATGAATCAGGTCCAAATGTTTTAAATATATTATTTAATATTGCTAAACTTGCATTTCCAGAAATTGGTCTAAAAAAAGACATCGATAATATATCAGTAGACAAAGAATATTTTTTTAAAATTGGTTTAGCGAAAGCAAAAAGAAAATCTATTATCCCACTGCTACTTAAAATATTTACTGCAAATATCATTGCAATAATACAAGGAAATATTTCTAAACATATCTTCAATCCTTCAGTTACTCCTTTTAAAAAAGATGAATATATATCTATTTTTTTTGAAAAACCATAAATTATTATAGTCAAAACTATAACAGGTAAAACTATAATACTAATTGTTTCCATTTTTTCTCCTTATAAAGTAATCTAATAATAGCCCTGCTATACTTGCTAAAGTAGTTGCTAAAATACATGTTATAATTATTTCTGTCGGATTTACACTATTATATAACATACGCATTGAAATTATAGTAGTCGGTATTATTGTAACACCACTTGTATTAAGAACTAAAAAAGTTATCATTGCACTACTTGCAGTATCCTTTTTTGGATTTATTTTTTGTAATTCTTTCATAGCTTTTAACCCGAAAGGGGTTGCAACACTGCCTAAGCCTGCCATATTAATTGCAACATTACTTGCAATTAAACCTAAAGCCTCATTAGATTCAGGAATAGTAGGAAATAATTTTCTTAAAATAAATCCTAACTTTTTTGCTATTAAATTTAAAAGTCCACTATCTTCTGCAATTTTCATAAGCCCCGTCCATACTGCAATGAGAGGCAATATTTCCATCATTAAATTAAGTGCTGTTTTACTGCTTGAGATTATTTCATTATTAATGATATCAATACGTCCATTAAAAAAGCTAAAAATAATACCAATTAATATGAATGACCCCCATAAAATATTAACCATAAATCACCTACAAATTCTTAAAGAAATCGATTATTTTTTGAAATAAATTCTTTTCTTTCGGTTCTTGTTTTTTTACTTGCTTTTTAAAAATATATTCACTTTTTATTATTTTATTATTTAGTTTTATATTATATACTCCTACAACATCACTTACATTTTGTTCATACAAATTAACTTCTGTTTTTATATTTTTATATTCATCTTTTGTCAAAGTTAGATGTACATCTTCTTTAATATAATAATCTTTATTGCCTAAATCTAATTTATTTTTATCAATTATTTTATAACTTTTATATAATTTAAAATATTTTTCATATAAACTTTTATGATTAGAAAAATCATTTGGATCATTTAATGTAACAATAACTAAATTCATATTATCTTTTGTAGCAGTTGTAACCAATGTACGTCTAGCTTTTTCTGTAAATCCTGTTTTACCTCCAGTACAATAATCATATTCTTTTAAAAGTCTATTTTTGTTATACCATACATAAGTTTTCATATTAGTTTTTACTGTCTTTTCCTTTGTTCCAACAATAGTTTTAAATGTTTTGTTTTTCATAGCTTCGCTCATTAAAAGAGCCATGTCATAGCTAGTGGACATATTTCCGTTACCATCACTATCTTCTAAACCACTAGAATTAATAAATTTAGTTGATTTCATACCAATACTCTGTGCAGTTTCATTCATCAATTCTGCAAAACCTTCCATGGAGCCTGCAACATATTCTGCAATTTGTATTGCTGCATCATTGCCACTTCTTAGCATCAATCCATATAATAAATTTTCTAAACTAATTTTTTCTCCAACAGACACATATATACCACTACCATAAGATTTTAAAACACTATCAGTAATTGTTATTTCATCTTTAATATTTGCATTCTTTAAAGTTACTAATGTAGTCATTATTTTAGATATACTTGCTATTAATCTTACATCTTTTTGATTTTCTTCATAAATAACTCTTTTAGTATCCATATCCATTACCGTAACACTTCTAGCATTAACCATAATTGGAAAAAAAAGTACAATTATTAAAATTATTTTCTTCATATCTTCACCTAATAAAAGAATATGTTTAATATTAATTTTTTAGTAATTTTTAAAACTTATAATAAAAAATTATTAAAATTGAGATTTATACAAAAAAAAAGACCATTGTTTTTCAATAGTCTAAAATATACTTATTTTAAAGCATTAATTAATTCATCTTTTTTCATTGTAGAATATCCACTAACACCTTTATCTTTAGCCATAGCTTTCAATTCAGCTAAAGTTTTTTTAGATAAATCAGCAGATTCTTCTTTTTTAGGTTCCGCTTTCTTAACTTCAGTTTTTTCAACTTTAGCAGGTTGTATTTTTTCTCCGTTTAATGCACTTTTTGCAATTTCAACTAAATCGGAAAAACTCTTAGGATTATCTATTGCAACCTCACTCAACATTTTTCTATTAACTGTTACTCCAGCAAGATTTAATCCATTTATAAATTTAGAATAACTAATATTATTTAATCTACAAGCTGCATTAATTCTTGTAATCCATAATTTTCTAAAATTTCTCTTATTAGCTTTTCTATCTCTAAATGCATAAGCTCCACTATGAAATACTTGTTCTTGAGCTGTTTTAAATAATCTATGCTTACTTCCAAAGTAACCCTTTGCTTGTTTTAAAACTTTTCTTCTTCTATTTTTTGCAACATTGCCACCTTTAACTCTTGTCATTTCACTTCACCCTAGATGACATTTTTTAATTTGTCAACTGTTCCTTTCGCTAAATTTCCACTTTTTCTTCTTTTTCTTACTGCTTTAGCAGTATCTTTTGCAGTCTGATGATTTCCACCAGATTTTTTATAAGTAATTACTCCACTTTTATGTTTTTTAAGTACTTTACTACTTGATTTATGCGTCTTTTGTTTTGGCATAACTTCTCCTCCTTATTTTTTTGGTGCTAATAACATAGTCATATTTCTACCTTCAAGTTTTGGCGCACTTTCTATATCTGCAATATCACTTAATTCATTTGCAAATCTCAACAAAACATCTTTACCTAACTCAGTATGAGCCATTTGACGTCCTTTGAATCTTAAAGTTGCCTTTATTTTATGACCTTTTTGTAAGTAATTCATAGCATTTTTTTTGCGAGTTTCAAAATCGTGAATATCTATTGTCACAGAAAATTGATACTCTTTTATTTCTTTATTGCTCTCCCTTTGCTTTTTTTGAGCTTCTTTTAGTTTCTTTTGTTTTTCATAACGGTATCTATTATAATCCATTATTTTTCCGACAGCATGTCCAGGAGTTTGATTCATTAACACTAAATCTAATCCAGCATAATTAGCCAAAGTTAAAGCATCATTTAATTTTTTAGTACCCATTTGTTCTCCATTTGGGCCAATAACCATTAATTCACTTACTTTTATTTGATCATTTATTGGTAGATCATCTTTTTTAACGTTTGCTATATAAACGCACCTCCATAAATTTAAAAAATGGATACAATACGTATCCACATAAAAACCTTATTATTTTGGCTTTTTACCTATCGCTATTTGCAATCAGGTGGATGTGGATACATCTCTTTCCTTTTTTAATTCGTTATTATTATAACATTTATTTATTTTTTGTCAATATCTTTATAATAGTTAGGCACTAACTTTTTAATTAGCGGCATATCTATAGTCTTTTTATAATATTCCTCATCAAATAATCTTTTTATAAATTCTTTATCATTTTTTAACTCTTTTATTTGTTCTCTTATAAGTACTCTTCTATCTTCTGTAGATTGTTCTTGTTTATTCTTACCATTTATAGCATAATCTGCAATCGTTACTGATTCAGCAATAATTGGAGTTACTTCAAAGAATTTAATAATTTCATCTTTTTTAGAAATTAAAACTTGTCCAATTCCACCTATCTTCTCTTTTAATTCACTAATCAAATTTATATTTGATAATTCATGAGCAAGCTCAGGACTTAATCCGATTAATAAAAGCGACATCATAGAAATACCCATTACCCAAGTTTTCACTTTTCCTACATAAGAAGACTTTCCAATAGAGCCATGTAAGACATTTCTTATATTTACACTTGCTATTAAACATTCTAATATAAGAGGAATTATCATAACTGGATACATCGAAGATAATATAATTAAAATTGAAAAGGCAAATAATTTATCAGCTGTCATATCTAATAGGCTTCCAAATATAGTAGATACATTCCAAGTTCTTGCTAAAAAGCCATCTGCCGCATCTGTAAGTAAAATTACCCCAATTACAACTAAAAATGTTGCAGGAGATAAAAAATTATAAAGTATAGGCATTAAAATAGTTCCAATAATTCTTATAAATGTAATTCCATTAACAATTCCTTTAAATATATTTTTCTTCATAATAACCCTCTTAAATACTATATTATAATTAGTAAAATATCATTTGTCAAAGTTTAAAGTATATAAAATTCCATTATGTGAGATTTTTATAGAAGTAATACTAGTTTCGTTAGTATAAACTGTCATAAAACAATCCATATCATCTAAATATAAACCATATTCATAGGTTTTAATTTCACCACTAGTATTTATAAAAGCTCTATTAGTATCTGTTAAAGACATTATATAATTAACATTTAATAAATTAACATTAAATAAATTTTCTAATACGATTTCTTCACCATTTAATATCTCATATAATATATTATCTTTTAGCTTAATTTTTCTAATATTAGAATCATTCTCTAAATATCCCTCTAAAACATTATCTTTAATAGTCCCATTAATTATATATTCACTATCCTGAGTTTTTATTATGTAATTTATGTTATGATTATTTTCTAACAATTTATTTTGTTTTATAGATAAACTTTCTTGTGTTTCTTCAGGGGTAGCTTTTTGACTTTGATATCTAGGCAATTTATTATTCATACCATTTGCAACTAATACAATAATTATAAAAATTAAGAAAAAGAAAAAATAAGCTACTAATTTTATAAATGCTTTATATTGACTTTCACTTAATAAATCTTTAATACTACTCTTTTTTTCTTTTTTATTTTTCATTAACAACTACTCCAATTAAATCATTTTTATTTACACCATTAAGATAAGAACTTACTAGCATTTGTTTTTTACCAGATGGTATAAATTCCATAATTACAACTTCTCCATCTAAACAACCTATACCTATTCCATCTTTGTAAATATGATTTATTCTACTTATTTCACTATTAATATTTTCATATCGTACTTTAATTATTTTATATTCCACATTATTTAATGTAAAATAAGCTCTATTATATAAAGCTCTTACTTGATTATTAATCTCTTTATACGTTTTATTAAAATCTATTATTTCATCTTTTCTCTTTATAGTATACGCAAATGTAACATCACATTCTCTTTGTTTTATACGATTATTAGTTCCTTCAAATACACTAGGTAATGTTTCAATAAGTAATTTTGCTCCTAATTTACTTAATTTATCACTTAAAGTATTTATATTATCACTATCTAATATTTCTATTTTTTCCTGTGTAATTATATCTCCATCATCCATACCTTCATCCATAAACATAATAGTAATTCCACTATATTTATCTCCATTTAGTAAAGATGCATGTATAGGAGCACCACCTCTATATTTAGGTAGTAAAGACGCATGTACATTAATACATTTATATTTTGGCAAATCCAATAATATTTTTGGAATAATTTGTCCATACGCACAAGTTATTATTATATCAGGATTAACTTCTATAATTCTTTCATAATCATTTTCTATTTTTTCAGGTGTTAAAACCTCTATATTATTTTCTAAAGCTACAGATTTTATTGGACTTGGCGTTAATATTTTTTTTCTTCCAACAAAAGCATCCGGTTGTGTTACAACTAATACAACATTCGTATTTTTAATAAGTTCTTTTAATACCGGTACAGCAAAATCGGGAGTTCCCATAAAACATACTTTTTTATCTTTCATATTTTTCTCCTCACGTCAAATTTCTAATTAAAGTATATCACTTAAATATACATTTTGAAATATTAAACCTATTATTTAATTTACTGAAAATTTTGTCGAATGAATTTTATTGACTATTTTAGTTTTAATTTTATAATAAATTACTTGTTGAGAGAAGTACTTTGGTATTTCTCTTTTTTAATTAGAAATGGAGAGTGATAAATACAAAATTTTTTTAATATTTTAAAGGAGGAATTATATGAAAATTAAAAAAATTATATTATTATTAATTTTATTTTTTATATCTACAATATTTTTAAAAGTAAATGCAGCAACTTTGTCTCTCGAAACATTAAATGATGTTTTTTACGTAAAAACCAAAGAAGGATATTACCACTCTTTTAATCATCATTTCTTTACTATAGATGGCGTTGTTGCTTATTGTACTGAGCCAGGTGTAGATATCTATACTTTTGACTATGATTATAGCGAAGATTTTGGATATAGCAATATGAATGAAGAGCAAGCTAAAAAAGCTAGTCTAATCGCATATTATGGATATGATTATAATTTTGAAAATGAAAATCACAATACTAGAAATTATCGATTAGCAACACAAAAACTAATTTGGGAAACTGCAGCAGATTATCATTATGAATTCTATACTCAAAAAGACGGAAACGGAGATTACATAGATATTTCTTCTGAAGTAGAAAAAATCAATAGTTTAGTTAATAGTCATTATACCACTCCATCTTTTGACAAAGATACAATTAATATAGATATAAATAAAGAAGTTAGTATTGTTGATAAAAATGGAGTTTTAAACAAATTTGAAATAGTAGATGATGATGGAACTAATGCTAAAATTAAAGGTAATGAACTAATTATAAAAACTAAGGATTTTAATGAAAAAACAATAAAATTGAAAAAGAAACAATACACTAATAAGAAAGTATTATTTTATAGAAATGAAACTAATTCTCAAAAATTAATGACTAGCGGAAGCGTTCCAGACGTATATGCACAAGTTAATATAAAAGGTATTGGAGGTACTGTAACATTAGAAAAAAAAGATTCCAAAACAAAAACTATTAAATCTTCCAGTGCAGAAGGATTACTTAAAAATGCAATTTACGGAATCTATGATAGCAATGACAAATTGATAGAAAAAATTACAACAGATGATTCCGGTATAGCAAAAAGTAAAAACCTAAATAAATTAGGAAAATTTTATTTAAAAGAAATTACTCCATCTAAAGGCTATTTATTAGATACTAAAAAATATTACTTTGAAATAACTTTAGATGATTTAAATCACGATATAACTGTATATGAAGATATAATTGAAAGAAAAATAGAAATAACTAAAGTTTTAGAAAGTGGAAAAACATCGATACTCACTCCAGAAAAAGGTGTAGAATTTAGAATATATAATATTAATGGTGATGAAGTTTTCAAAGGTATTACTGATAATGATGGAAGAATAAGTACATATCTTCCTTATGGAAAATATATCTTAAAACAAATAACAGTAAAAGAAGGTTACGATAAAATTCAAGATTACGAATTTGAAATTAGAGAATCGGGAGATACAATATATAAAACTTTTTACGACTCCAAATTATCAGCAAGACTTAAAATTGTAAAAATAGATCAATTTGGAAATAAAATAAACATCTCTAATATAAAATTTAAAATTAAAGATTTAAACACAAATGAATTTGTATGTCAAACAATAAGTTATCCAGAAAATAAAACTATTTGTGAATATGAAACTAATAGCAATGGAGAACTAATAACCCCATATCCCCTACCTATAGGTAATTATCAATTATCGGAAGTAGATCAGTATATAAATGGATATTTGTGGAATGATAAAGTTATTAATTTTAATATAAATGATGAAAGTGATTTATATTATGATGAAAATATTGGACAAGTACTAACAATATATTTTGAAAATAAAGAAGTATTTGGAAATATAGAAATTAAAAAATATGGAGAAATTTTTAAATTTGATAATAATGAATATTACTATGAAAATATACCTTTAAAAGATATAGAATTTGGTTTATATGATGAATATAATAATTTAATTAAGACAAGTTTTACTAATAAAGATGGATTACTTGTATTTGATAATTTAAAGTTAGGAAAATATTATATTAAAGAATTAACTTATAATAATTTATATATTAATGATAATAAAATATATGAAATTAATTTAGAATATATAGATCAATATACCCCTATTGTTTATAAATCTATAGACGTATATAATTATTTAAAAAAAGATAAAATAAAGATTAAAAAGATCGGAGAAAAATTTACAGTAAAAAATAATAAATACTATTATGAAGAAATACCTCTTAAAGATATAAAATTTGAATTATATGACGAGTATAATAATTTAATTAAGATAAGTTCTACAGATAAAGATGGAATAATTATATTTGATAATTTAAAATTAGGTAAATATTATATTAAAGAATTAACTAATAATGACTTATATATAAAAGATAATAAAATATATGAAATAGATACAAATAAGAACAATAATATAACAATTAAAAATTATTTAAAAAAAGGATCTATAGAATTAATAAAAAGAGATAATTTAACAAAAGAATTATTAAGTGGAGCTAAATTTGAATTATATTATTATACGGATAATATTAAAGATGCTATATTAGTATGTACTAAAACTACAGATAAATTAGGCAAAATTTTTGTAGATAATTTAATGTTAGGAAATTATTATTTTAAAGAAATAGTCTCTCCTATTGGTTATAGTAATAATGAAAATATTATTAAATTTAAAATAGAAAAAGATAAAGAAATAATAAAAAAGAATATAGAAAATAGTAAGATAAAAATAGAAGTTCCAAAAACTTTAAGCACAAATAATTATAGTTTATATTTTATAATAACTTTATTTATAGAATTAGGCTTAATTTATGTTATCAAACATTAAAAAAATATTAATTTTAATATTTATATTATTAAATACCTTTTTACTTATATATTATTTTATTTATATAAATAATAAAAATAATATAACAAAAGATGAATTTATTTATTCTTATTACGAAAACGATGGACATATAATAAAAAATAATTATATTGGTTATTTAAGCATTCCTAAAATAAATTTGTTAAAAGGTTTTTATAACATAAATGATAAAAATAATACTATAAGTAAGAATATTCAAATTTTAAAAGATGATTTTCCTGATAAAGATAATAGTATACTAGTTTTTGCTGCCCATTCTGGGAATACTTCAATTTCATTTTTTAAAGATTTATACAAATTAAAAAAAGAAGATTTTATATATGTTTACTATAAAAACTTTAAATATAAATACATTGTAAAAGACACATATTTAGAAGAAAAAGATGGAGATATTGAATTTACAAAAGATAAAAATATTTTAGTATTGACAACTTGCAGTGCAATAGATAAAACTAAACAATTAGTAATTATCTCAAAACTCATAAATAAAAAAGGCTATTAAATAGTCTTTTAATTTTACAATAACATAAAAGATATTTTAAGAATATAATAAATTGAGTTAGGAGGAAATATGAAGAAATTCATTTATTTGATAATTATATTGATAGTTTTATTGGGAGGATTAATATTATTATTTTTAAAAAATGATAAAAAAAATAACTTAACTAAAATAACTGTTGCAGAAGTTACTCATTCAGCATTTTATGCTCCATGGTATGTTGCAATTGAAAAAGGATACTTTAAAGAAGTTGGTATCGATATTGATGTAGTGTTAACAAGTGGTGCAAATAATGTTGTTGCAGCCGTTTTATCTAACGATGTAAATATTGGATTATGTGGTCCAGAAGCTACTATATATATTTATGAAGAAGGAGAAAAAGATTATATAAAAACTTTTGCTGGTCTTACAAAAAGAGATGGACAATTTATTGTATCAAGAAAAAAAGAAGAAAATTTTACACTAGATAATTTAAAGGGAAAAGAAGTCTTAGCAGGACGTATAGCTGGGATGCCTGAATTAAATTTTGAAAATGCACTTAGAAACGGAAATATAGACACTAATGAAGTCAATATTAACACTACTGTAGATTTTGCTAGTTTATCAGGATCATTTATTAGTGGAACAGGTGATTATGTAAACTTATTTGAACTTAATGTAATAAAAAGAAGTCAGTTTAGTTTTTAGATATTATTAGCCAAAAATAATGTATAATAAAAGTGGAGTGATATAATGAATTTAGAAATTAATAATTTAGAAAAGAATTATCAAAACTTTTTATTGAAAAACATTAATATTAAATTGCCAAAAGGTAAAATAATTGGTTTTATTGGAGAAAATGGAAGTGGAAAAACTACTACTATTAAATCTATATTAAATTTAATTAGTATTGATTCTGGCAATATTAAAATATTTGGAAAAGATAATAAAGAACTTACTAATACTGATAAAGAAAAAATTGGTGTCGTACTTGATGATAGTTTTTTTTCTTATATGTTGACAATAGAAGATATTAATAATTTAATGAAAAAATTTTATACAAATTGGGATCAAGAATTGTTTTTTAAATATGTCAATGATTTTAAACTACCACATAATAAAATTATCAAAAGTTTTTCTAGTGGAATGAAAATGAAATTAAAAGTTATTTGTGCCATATCACATAATCCACAATTACTTATATTAGATGAACCTACTAATGGATTAGATCCTGTTTTTAGATATGATTTACTAAACATTTTTGAAAATTTTGTATCTAATAAAGAAAATTCTATATTTATTTCTAGTCATATTACAAGTGATTTAGATCATATTGCCGATGAAATTATTTTTATTAATAATGGAGAAATATTTTTGGATATGGATAAAGAACAATTAATAAACAAATTTGGAATTATTGATTGTAAATTAAATGAATTTAATAATTATAAAAAAGAAGATATTTATAAATATTTAAAGTATAAAGATATTTATATGTTACTTACTGATGATAGAAATAAATTTAAAAAGAAATATCCTAAAACGAATATTAAAGATCCCAATATAGAAGATTTAATGCTACTTTTCATAAAAGGAGAAAATTAAAATGAATACAATTATTGGTTTATTATTAAAAGATTTGTATGTTTTTAAAACTTATCGTAAAAACTTTATAATCAGCATGATTATCTTTATTATTATAATATTAGTTGCATCTATAGAAACAAATATGATTACTCCTGGAACAATATTATTTTTACTATTTTTTGGAATGAATAGTATATCTACTTTTTCTTATGACGAAGCTCAAGAAACAGATAAATATATATTGAGTTTACCTATTAATAGAAAAGAAATTGTTAAAGCTAAATATATATTTGCATTTTTAAATTCAATACTTGCTTTAATATTCGGTTTTATAATTAGCTTGATATGTACTCTTTTATTATATAATAAATCCTACAATTTATATGAAATAGTATGTAATTTGCTTTTAATATTTACTGGAATATCTTTTCTAATTTGTTCTGAAGTCCCTTGTATTTATAAATGGGGAGCTGAAAAAGGTAGAATGCAAGCTGTTATAATTCCTATAATTTTATTATTGTTATTAGGTATAGTATTCATTTTTTTAATAGCTTTATTTCCTAATCTCTATTATTTTGTAACTTCAAAAGAAATATATAAATTTATACCAATACTTACTTTGATTACGTCTTTAATAATTTATTTAATTTCATATAAAATATCTCTACATTTTTTTAAATATAAAGATTTATAAAATGGGCTAGCTTATGCTAACCCATTATTTGTCCTCCATTATTATGTATAACTTGACCTGTTACGTAACTTGAATCATTTGAAGCTAAAAATACAAAAGTTGGAGCTAATTCATAAGGCATTGCACCACGAGCCATTGCAGCATCTGCTCCTAAAGATGGAATTTTTTCTTTTACCCAACAAGCTGGTTGTAAAGGAGTCCAATAAAAACCTGGTGCAATAGCATTTACCCTTATATTTTTTAAAGCTAAATTTCTTGCAAGTGCCCTCGTAAAACCTACAATCGCACCCTTAGTTGCAACATAATCTATCAATTGTGGTTCTCCATAAAAAGCTGTTACAGAAGACAAATTTATTATAGATGAGCCACTTTTTAAATAAGGTAAAACTTCCTTAGTTAAATAAAACATTCCATAAACGTTTACCTTCATAGTTTTATCAAATTGTTCATCACTAATATCTTCCAATGAATCTTGTTGAAATTGTACTCCTGCATTATTAACTAATATATCTATTTTTCCAAACTTATTAAGTGTTTCATTAACTATTTTTTTAGAAAAAGATTTATCAGTTATATCACCCGATATAAGTAAACATTCTCCTCCTAAAGATTCTATATATTTTTTTGTATCCATCGCATCTTTTTCTTCATTTAAATAAGGTATGACAACTTTAGCTCCTTCTTTTACAAATGCTATAGAAGCAGCTCTACCTAAACCACTATCCCCTCCTGTAATTATCGCAACCTTATCTTTTAGTTTTCCGCTTCCAATATAATTAGGATTATCAAAAATAGGAAGCGGATCCATCAAATATTCCATTCCAGGTTGTTCTTTTTGCTCTTGTTCTGGAGCTAGTATTTTATATTTAGTACTTTTTATACCATAATCTCCATAATAATTATAACAAGTATTTCCAAACTTATAATCGTACTTCATAAGACCTCCTATAAAATATATGTATTAAATATAAATTATATTTGATTTAATTTATATATTTGATATAATTTAGCTAAGTTGAGGAGTTGCAGTATGGATTTTAATAAAATGAGTATAAGAGAAAAGTTTGCTCAGATGATATTAATTGGACTAGATACCTATCACTTAAATGACGAAATAATTAAAATAATAAAAAATCATAAAATTGGTGGAATAATACTTTATCAAAAAAACTATAATTCTTTAAAAAATATGGAAAACTTTATTAATAAATTAAAAGAAATAAATGAAAATAATATTCCATTATTTATTTCAATTGATCAAGAAAATGGAAGAGTTAATAGACTTCCAAAAGAAATAAAAATAATATATAGTCCTCTTAAACAAGCTAAAACTAAAAATATGAAACTAATAGATGAAGTTAATAATCTAACTATAGGTATATTAAAAAACGTTGGTGTAAATATGAACTTTGCTCCATGCTTAGATATATGTCGAGATGAAAATAATAAAGCTATTGGAAATAGAAGTTATGGAATGAACTATTTAGATGTATGCAAATACGCACTCCCTTTTATGTATAGCATGAAAAAAAATAACATTATCTCAGTAATAAAACATTTTCCAGGACATGGTGCAACTAAAAAAGATACTCATTTTATAAAAGCAACAATTAAAAATGTAGATTTAATGGAAAAAGAAGATATAATACCATTTGAATATGCAATAAAAAATGGCGCAGACGCTATTATGCTATCTCACCTTAAAATAAAAGGTTTTGGGCTAGAACCGACCTCTACAAATAAAGATATAATAGATACATATCTAATAGACAGATGCAAATTCAATGGATTAGTAATAACTGACGATTTAAGAATGACTGCATCAAAGAGTATAACAGGACTAAAAAATAGAATTTATAATTCTATTAAAGCAGGCAATAATATTATAATGATTAAATATAAAAAGGGAGATTATAAATTCTATGATAAATTATTTAAAAAAATAGAAAAAGGTAAAATTAATGAAGAATTAATAAATAATAATGCAAAAAAGATTTTAGAAATAAAAGATAAATATAAACTAACTAATAAATTAACAAATTCAAATTTAGACACAGACATGATTAATGAAAAAATAAAAAAAATAAATGATTATATTTTAAAAAATATTTAAAGAGGTTTAAACCTCTTTTTTTAAAGTAACATTATATTTAACAGTGTATTTTTTGCTATATTTATTATCTCTATTAAATTCATATATTGTATTATAATCTTTATTAAATTTATATGATAAATAAATATCTAATTTTATATTATTTTTATTATTATCTATTTTAGAAACATTAATATAATTTAGCAATAAATTAATTATTTTATTATTTATATTTTTAGATATAATTTTTAATTTTAATATATTATATATATTTTCTAATAAATTATTATTTTTATTATTTTCTTTAATCATTTTTAATTCTTTATTTATGCTTTTTATTTTATTATTTAATTCTTCATTACGTATCTTAAATTCTTCATTTGATAATATATTTTGAATATTTAATTCTAATAATTTATCTTTTCTTATACATATATTGTTTAATTCTTTTTCTTTTATTTTAATGTTTTCATTAATTTCTTTATTTATTTCAAAATCTTTATAATATTTAAGTAATATTTTAATACTATCTAATAAATTAATATTAAGTTTACTAAAAATATCACTAAAAATTTCATTTAATTCAGATTCTCTAATAATTGGAGAGTCACAATAAACTTTACCCTTTCTTAAATATTCTTTACATACCCATATCACATCATTTTTATTATGTTTAAACTCTCTTCTATAAAAAACTTTATTATGATTAGCACAATAAATTTTACCACTATAAATATAATTTTTTTTCTTAATATTTTTTCTTTTTTTTCTCAAAACTAAACGTTTATTAGCTCTTTCCCATAAGTATGAAGAAATAATTGGAGGTATTTTTATTTTATCTTCGTAAGTAACCCAATCTTCTTTATTAAAATATTTAACTTTTTTAGTCATATAATCTATAACTTCACTTTTTTTAGCACAATAAAAACCTTTATATTTTGGATTTTCTATCAATCTCGATAAAGTAGCAACTGACCAATTCTTACCTCTTGAAGTCTTTATTTTTTCTCTATTTAATATTTTTGAAATACAAGTTAAAGATAAATTATCTATAGCATATAACTCATATATTCTTTTTATATTACTAGCTTCACTTTTAACTATATTTAAAGTTTTAGTATTCTTATCTTTTTTATAGCCATATAATAAATTATTACCTAAAATTTCACCACGTTTAATTGCCCTATTCATTCCAAATTTAACTCGTTCAGATAATCTTCTTATTTCATCTTGAGCCATAGATGCCATAATTGTTAGACGAAGTTCTGAATCGGGCATTGCTGTATTTATATTATCGTTGACAAATAATACTGCAACACCGTAACTCAATAGTTCTCTTGTATATTTTATACTATCTAATGTATTTCTTGAAAATCTAGATATTTCCTTTGTTACAATTAAATCAAATTTTCCTAGTCTCGCATCTTCAATCATTTTCATAAAATTATTACGTTTTATATCACTTGTACCACTTATTCCATCATCTACATATCCTGGAATATAAACCCAATCTCTTCTCTCTTTTATATATTGTTCAAAATGTTCTATTTGGTTTCTTAATGACTTTTTTTGTTCTTCATGATCCGTTGATACTCTTGCATAATCAGTTACTCTTAATTTTATATTAGATAGAGGTATACCCATATTTAATTTACTTCTAACATTATATAAATCCAAATTTTCTCCTTTAATTATACTTTTTTATTTCTTTTAAAAGATTTTCTTCAGTATATTGAAATATATTATAAGTTATTTTTTTTTCTAAAAATAATTCTTTATTTAAACTTAATGCTATTTCTAATATTATTTTTTTATTCAAATTATCACTCTCATTTTAAAAGTATGTATAAAATTTAAAAATATACTTCTACTGACTTCTTATTCTTTCACTAAGAGATGATAGTGCAAGAGAATGAAGTCATCAAGTGAAAAATTATTAGTCTAATCATAGACAAAAATAACAATTCACTTGGTAATAGACCTTATATCTTTTAGTTTCTTGTGTATCATATTCCAGTTTAAATTCATCTTAAAATTGGTTGTATTTTTAAAGCTCTTTAAAATTAATTTTAATGACTTCAAACTCCATCACAACCTTTATTTATCTATTTCTTCAACTTTTTTATTTAACATTTCTAAATAATCTTGCTCAGCTTGTGTTAAATGTTTTTCCATATATTTATCATATTCTTCGTGTGCTTTTTCTAATGCTTTTTCATGAGATACAGTGCCTGATCCTTTTAATATATCTTTTCTGGTCATTTTTAAAAATGAATCTAATTCGTTTATCCAATCTTGCATAGTCATTGGATGTCTATCTAAGGCATTAATTTCTGCAACATCTAAATAAGCAGATACCATTCTATTTAATGTATTAAGTTCTTCTTCTGTTAGATAATTTTTAGCAATTTCAGTCTCACTCTTTGTTGGATAATTACCTTTAAAATTAGTAAGACCTAGATTATCTTTTTCTGAATCAACTCTATAAAATATTACTTCAGCAGCAGTGTGTCCATGTGTTGCATAGTGCATTTTATTTTGTACGGTTTTAAAGAAGTCTATTGATAATTTATCATTTGGATTATAATCAATTGAAGTTGCATAAATATCTAATACTTTTCTCCAAAAAATTTTTTCTGAAGATCTGATATCACGAATTCTAGCAAGTAATTCTTCAAAGTAAGGGCTTTCTCCATTAATCTTTAATCTTTCGTCATTTAAAGTAAATCCTTTAACCATATATTCTTTTAAAATCTTTGTTGCCCATATTCTAAATTCAGTTGCTTTTTTAGAGTTTATTCTATATCCAACAGCAATAATGGCATC
>CANQSL010000021.1 GCA_947626515.1 uncultured Bacilli bacterium | reverse complement strand
TTCAGCGAAAAGATATTATAGATTATTCATATGTCTTTTTCAATGTTGAAGTGTTGCACTTCATTTTTAAATTAACAGTCAATAATTTATTTGCATTTTGTAAACATTTTTGATAAAATCTATATTGTATTTAAGGAAGGAGCGAGTTATGCCTAATATTAAAAGTTCAAAGAAATCAGTAAAACAAGATAGCAAAACAACAAAAGCTAATAATGTTTATACTGCACAAGTAAAGAATACAATGAAAAAAGTAGAAAAAGCTATAGAAAAAAAAGATAAAAATTTAGCTAATGAAGAACTTAAAAAATTTGTATCTAACATTGATAGAGCTTGTTCAAAAGGATTAGTATCAAAAAATACTTGTAATAGAAATAAGACAAGATTAAATAAAAAAGTTAAAGAAATAGAGAATTAATCGTTTCTTTTTTTTTTACTTTTTGATATTATTAGAATAGGTGATGAAATGAAACAATTATTTGGATTGATTATAACTATTTTGATAGGCACTTTAGTATTTTTTAATCTAGAAGATATAAGTAATTTTTTATCTAAATTTTTAAACAATGAAAAAAAAGTAACAATATTAAATAGCAATGAATATAAAAAAGATTACAATTTTAAATTTGTTAAAATGAGTGAATCATATATACCATATAGTTATCAAGATTTATTAGATATATTTTTCTCCACTTTAAATAATGGATGGGATACTTTTACATTTTATTGTCCAGATGAATATACAAATTGTTTAAAAGATGTAAATTCAATTAGTCAAAATAAAACTCTTTTATCTGATATAAATAATTTTGTTCACCCTTTTAATAGTTTTTCTAAAATTAGCGTTGCAACATCCTCTACTGGTGAAGTTACAATTAACATTACAAAGTTATATAGTAAAGAGGATATTAATAAAATAAATAATGGAATAGATAATATATTAAGAGAAAAAATAACAAACGATATGTCAAATGAAGATAAGATTAAAGTTATACACGATTATATAATAAATAATACAAAATATGATGCAAATAAAGTAAATGAATCATCATATACAGCTATGGGGCCTCTTTTTGACGGAACAGCTGTTTGTAGTGGTTATTCAGATTTAATGGAAATCTTTTTGACTAGACTTGGTCTTAAAAACTTTAAAGTAGCTAGTGAAACCCATGTTTGGAATGTAGTTTATTTAAATGATGAATGGTTAAATTTAGATTTAACTTGGGATGATCCAATAACTAAAGATTCAGATGTGGATACCCTATTACATCAATTCTTCTTAATTAAAGTTGAAAAACTCTTAGAATTTGATACTACAGATCATACATTTGATCCTACAATTTATCAAGAGTTAGCATAAACCATTTTGGTTTATTTTTTTTATAATATAATAATATATTTCTTAAAACTATAATTATTGGAGTAGATATAATCATACCCAATATACCAAAAAAATGACTGAATACAATCAATCCTAATAGTATTAATATTGGATTTAACTTTACATTTTTACTAACTATTAATGGCTGTATAATACTATTTTCTAACGTTTGTACAACTACAATTGATATTGAAATAATTATTCCTTTTTTTAAACTATCTGTAAGACCTACTAATATTGCTGGTATTGCTCCAATATATGGTCCTATATATGGAATAATATTTGTGACTGAATTTATTGTAGCAAAAAGTATTGGGCTTTCTATTCCTATTATAAAAAAAGTTATAGAAAGTAAAATAAACATAAATAATGTATCTAAAATTATACTTTTTATATATAGTCTTAAATCTTTACTTATATTTTTTCTTAAATTACGAGGAATAAAATTAAAATATCCCCCATTTTCTTTTTTTATTAAAAAATAAAAACCAAAAATTAAACTATACAATATATTTAACATTAAGCTAAATACATTATTTATACAATTATTTATTGTCTTTAAATTAGACTTTATTATATTTTGAAAATTCAAGTTGTTAAACATTTTTTTTAAAAATGAGTTTTTATTAATATAATCCCTTATATTAGGATATATATTTTTAATGTCATCGATTACTAATGGAACAATATTAAAAATTATTATAAAAATTATTGATAAAAATAATAAATAAATAATAGTAGTTGTTAAAATTTTATTTATTTTAAATTTATTTACAATAGGTTTTAAAATCCAAGATAATACAAATCCAAAAAATAAAGGACTTAAAATTGATAATAACAAACAACAAATACCTGTTAATTTAGATATTTTTATTATATAAATTGAAACTAAAATAATAAGTAAAATTAATAAAACTTGTTCATATTTTTTCTTCATATTATTATTATTAAATATTTTAAAAAATCTATACGATAAAGGATTTTATAAAAAAATTATAATAAATATATTAGAAGGACTTAGAAAGGAGATTTTATGTGGAGATTAATCGCTAAAGTTATAGTTTATGCCATAAGTTTATTTTTATAGTATTAAAATGAAATTTTATTAATATAATATATTAGTATTGGAGGATAAAATGATAAACAAACAAAGCTTATGGTTTTTAACACTTTTTAGTATTATATTAGTATTGACTGTATATTATGTTGCAATGCCATCAAATACTCTAGCAACTTTAAAAGAAAATGACAGTATAGCATCAGTAGACATTGTTGAAACAGATGCATTAGCAGCATTAAGAATAGAAAATGATGAAGAATTAGAGACAACTATGAAAGAACTTCAAGAAATATTATTGAATGATAAATCAACTTTAGAAGAAAAAAATACTGCTTATGAAAGCCTCAAAACACTTAATTCAAATAAAGCTAAAACGGAAGAAATAGAAAAAATTATTAAAGATAATTTTGGATTTCAAAGTTTTGTAAAAATTAAAAATGATAATGTTTCAATAACTATATCAAACAAAACTCACGATACAAAATTAGCTAATAAAATTATTAGAAAAGTACAAGAACTTTATAATGATAAAATGTATATAACTGTTAAGTTTCAATAGCATTAAAAATTTTTTCTCATAAAATATATTGAGTAATATTATAGAAAGTAGGAATAATATGAAAAATATAATAACAAAAAGAGAAAAAGAAATATTTCAGTTATTAATAGAAAATAAAACTACAAAAGAAATAAGTACTATTCTAAATATCAGTGAAAAAACAGTGAGAAATCATATCTCAAATGTAATGCAAAAATTAGATGTTATTAATAGATCTAATGCTATTATAGAATTAATAAAATTAAATGAAATCAATATAAAAAAATCGTAACCGATTTTTTTATTTTTTTAAAATAAACTTAATTGACTTGATTCAGGAAGTCCATTTAAAACACCTAAGTTTTTTAATTTTTCAATAGCAGAACTATTAACTTTACCTCTATTTTGCAAATCTTCTATACTAATATATTTTCCTTTTGCTCTTTCCTCTACAATAATACTACTAACATTAGTTCCTAATCCATCTAGAGCTCTAA
This sequence comes from uncultured Bacilli bacterium, assembly GCA_947626515.1. Classification (GTDB taxonomy): domain Bacteria; phylum Bacillota_I; class Bacilli_A; order RF39; family UBA660; genus UMGS1124. The sequence continues at coordinate 22,984 of CANQSL010000021.1, read as the reverse complement.
ATGGCATAATTAAACTAGTATTATCTTCATCGATAATAAAATATTTATCTGAAGATTTTTCTAAATCAATATTTTTAAAACTTAAATTTCTACAAGTCATTTCTAAAGCAACATATAAAACATCTAAAATATTGCTTTCTTTATTAGAAATATCATATCCTTTAGCTTCTAATTCTTCTATTTTTGCTCTTATTGCAGTTTCTCCTTTTATCATAGTTTCAACATCAAAATCATCACACCTTATTGAAAAATATGCTGCATAATACCATATTGGATAATGAACTTTAAAGTAAGCTATTCGAAAAGCACTGATAACATAAGCTGCGGCATGAGCTTTTGGGAACATGTATTTTATCTTACTGCAAGAATCAATGAACCAATCTTCAATGCCTCCATCTTTCATAATTTTTTCATATTCTAACCACTGATCATGATCTTTAGCTTTACTTGCTCTACCTTTTCTTACAAATTCCATTATTTTAAATGCAGTTTTAGGTTCTAGTCCATGATACATAAGATATACCATAATATCGTCACGACACCCAATTACATCTTTAAAATCAACTACTTTATTTCTAATTAATTCTTGAGCATTTCCTAACCATACATCAGTACCATGGGATAAACCTGATATTTTTATTAGTTCAGAAAATGTACTAGGCTTTGTATCGAGAAGCATACCTATAACAAATTTTGTTCCAAATTCTGGTATTCCTAGAGTACCAGTTGGACACATAATTCTTTCACTATCTACTCCTAAAGGCTCTGGAGTTTTGAAAATTTTCATTGTTTCGACATCATCCAATGGAATTTTTGTAACATCCATTTTCGATAAATCTTGAAGCATTCTTAATACAGTTGGATCATCGTGTCCCAATATATCTAATTTCAAAACATCTTGATCAATAGCATGATAGTCAAAATGAGTTGTACGCCAAGCACTTGTAGGATCATCAGCAGGATATTGAAATGGTGTAAAATCAAATACATCCATATATCCTGGTATTACAACTATACCACCTGGATGTTGACCAGTAGTTCTTTTTATTCCAGTACATCCTATAGCAAGTCTCTCAATTTCCACATTTCTCAAATTTACACCTTTATCTTCACAATATCCCTTTACAAATCCATAAGCTGTTTTATCTGCTACTGTACCAATTGTACCTGCTCTATATACATTATCTACACCAAACAGAACTTTAGTATATTCATGAGCACTCGCTTGATTATCTCCTGAAAAATTCAAGTCTATATCTGGTACTTTATCAGCATTAAAACCTAAGAAAGTTGCAAATGGCATATCTTGTCCTTCTTTTGATAAAGGAATGTGACAATTAGGACATTCTTTATTTGGCAAATCATATCCACTAGAATAGACACTACCTAATGGCCTACCATCTTCGAAATCAAAAATACTTAACTTACATTTATCACATAAATAATGTGCAGGAAGTGGATTAACTTCAGTAATTCCCATCATAGTTGCTACAAATGAAGAACCAACGCTACCACGTGATCCTACTAAATACCCCTCATCATTTGAATGCTTAACTAATTTTTGTGCAATTAAATAAATTACGTCAAAACCTCCACCAATTATTCCACCTAACCTTTTTTTGGTTTCTTTTTCTAATTCCTTTTCATCTTCAATAGACTCATTATTTTTTATATTTTCTTTAGTTAATTCAAATACTTTATCATAACCTTCTTTTAAAATATTAAATACTTCACTATACAAATTTTTATCTAAATTTTCTTCTCCAAATTTTCTTATAGTATTTTCTTTAATTAATTTTAAAATACTATCTCCATATAATTCCTGTGATATTCTAAAAAGTATATTTTCAGGAAGTGGATCTCCATAAAGATTTGTTGCTCGCTCAAAAACTAAATTATAAACTTCTGTTCTGGAATCTCCCATTTTTGGTGAAAAAGGAATTCCACCAGTTTCAATTATTACTTCAACAATTTCAACCATATCAGAAATAATCTTTGGATTTTTTATAACTATTTCATAAGCAACTTCACTACCTAAAAAAGAAAAATCGTTCATCATTTCATTAGTTGTTCTAAAATGATTTTCTGGAATATTTTTTATATTAGGTCTATTTAACGGATGTCTTCCTCCTCCAGGTACTTTCTGATTAATTATTATCTCTCGATAAATTTTATCTTCTTTAGATAAATAGTGAACATCTCCAGTAGCGATTATTATCTTACCGGCTTCTTTTGTGCAATCTATAATTTTCTTTATATTATCTTCAAGTTCTATTTCATTTAAGAAATCCCCTTGATCTAATAAATGAGAATAAGCATCTTTAGGTTGAACCTCAACATAATCATAAAAACTTATAATATTTCTTAATTCTTCTTCACTTTTACTTCTAGCTTGTATAAAAACTTCAGATTCATAGCATCCACTACCTATTAAAATTCCTTCTCTTAATTCTTCTAATTTACTTCTCAATATTCTAGGTGTTTTATATAAATAAGTAGTATTAGCATAACTAACTATTTTGAATAGATTTTTTAAACCAATTTTATTTTTTACTAATAAATTTACATGAAAAGTTCTTCCATATTTATATATTTCATCTTGACTCACTAAATTATTTATTTCATTAATATTTTTATATTTTTTTTCTTTTAAACGTTTTATCATCTTAGCAAAAACATAAGCAGTACCTTCAGCATCGTAATCTGCTCTATGATGACTTTCTTCATCCCAAGGAACGGCATATCTTTTTACCAATGCTGTCAAATTATGCTTTGACATATCAGGGTCTAATGTTCTAGATAACTCTAATGTATCAATAACACAGTTTGTGTATTCGCCTAAATTATATTTTTTATAACACATTTCAATAAAAGATGTATCAAATTTAGCATTATGCGCTACCATAGGGTAGTCTTTAGCCCACTCTAAAAATCTTTTTACAACATTTTCTTCATTATCTTTTCCCTTTAACATATCGTCTGTAATATTAGTAACTTCTATTATTTTATATGGCAAAGGCCTCTTAGGATCTATTAATTCATCAAATCGATCTATAATTTCGCCATTCTTTATTAAAACTGCTCCTATTTCTATAATAGAGTCATTACCACCAGCATTAAAACCAGTAGTTTCTAAATCAAACACACAATAAGTTGATGATTCTAAAGGAGCATCTATTGGTCTTGTTACAATATTGACAGTATCGTCAACCATAGTTAATTCACAACCATATATTGCTTTAAATTTTTCTTCTTCACTTTTTCCTTTATTATAATCTGTAACAAAATGATAAATTTCTGGAAAAGATTGACATCCATTATGGTCAGTTATTCCAATAGCCTTATGTCCCCATTTCGTTGCCGTTTTTAGTAAAGATTTAGCATCGACACATCCATCCATTTGACTCATCATAGTATGAGCATGAAGTTCTATTCTTTTTTCATCACTATCATCTATTATACTTATATCCTTACTAGGAATATTTTCTATATCTCTAATGTTTAAGACCATATCATGAGCAAATTGATCATTTTTTACATACCCTCTAAACTTATACCAATCTCCTTCTTTTATGGAACTTACAATATTATTAAATTCATCTGCATCTTTACTAAATATCTTAGCAAGAATACTATCTGTTTTATCACTTATTTTTAATGTTAATATTTTAAAATCGCTTTTTGTAGATTCGAATACTTCTGACCCAAAAACATATGCTTCTACTGTAACATTATTATCTTCTCCAATAATTGAATCGATAGTAGTAATTTTACTTTTTATCTTCTCACCCATAATGACTGGATTCTTTTCTTTTTCTTTAAGAACAACTACACTATCCTTTTTAGTTTCTATTTCTTTTTTTAATTCCTCTTTTAATTTTTCATTTAATTTACAATTAATGTTCAAATCATTTAATCCTAATTCTTTAAGTTTTTTTACTATCTTTTTAGTTTCTTTCTTTATTAATTTTTCTTCTATATTACTAATTACTTCTATTGTAATTACATCATCAGTAATAGTTATTTCGTTGTTTAATAAACTTGATAAAGATGGACTTTCTTTTATTATTTCATTTAATAAATACTTAAAATAACTAATTATATCTTCTTCTTTTATTTCTTTATTTTCAAAGATTATATCAATTCTTTTTACATCATCTATTCCCTTTGCAGAAATTTCTATTAATCTTAATACATCTTCTATTTTAGGGCAAGTTTGATTCTCAATAATAACTTTCCAATATTCTTCCTCTTGATTTACTATTACTTTTTTTACTTTAGAATTTTCAAATTCACTATAATTATCAAATCCAATTTTATTAAAAAACCTAACTAACTTTTCATCCATAAACACTCCACCCTTAATACTATTTATTATATCAAAAATAATTAACATAAAAAACTAAATTTTATTATATATTTATAATATATTGAACGTTATTTACAATCAATAATAAAGTTAATAATTTTACGTAAATAAAAAAGAGATTTCTATTTTTTATTTAACGTTTTAATTAAATTTATTTGTTTAAATTTAAATCCTTTTATATAAAAAAAGTCAAGTTACGCACTCAAATATTTAACTTTAAAATATAATAATAGAAAAATAAATATTATTGATAAATAAAATAAAATAACCTCCTTATATTCTTGTAAATATTTTTTCATAAAATTCCCTCCTTCTTACATTTTTATATTAATACGAATATTTGTTCGTGTCAATATAAAATAAAAACATTTGTTTGACATTTTACATAATAAGTGTTAATATTTAATTAGAAAGAGGTATTTATGGAAAAAATAACTGCTAAACAACAAGAAACTTTGATTTTTATTAAAAAATATTTAGCATCACATGGTTTCCCACCTTCAGTTAGAGAAATATGTAGAGGAATGAATTTAAGTAGTCCAGCAACTGTTTTTACTCATTTAAAAGAATTAGAAAAAAAAGGAATAATAAGAAAAGAATCAAGTAAATTTAGAACTATAGAACTATTAGTAGACAATGAATATGAAGAAAAAAATGAAGATTTAGTAAAAGTTCCATTATTAGGTAAAATTTCTTGTGGTAATCCTATTGAAGCAATAGAACAACCAAACGAATTTTTTGATCTTCCCGCTTCATTAATTCCAAAAAAAGAAACAATCTTTACTTTAAAATGTTCTGGAGACTCCATGATAAATGTTGGAATATATGATAAAGATATAGTAATTATCAAAAAGCAAAAAATTGCTAAGAATGGTGATATAGTTGTTGCATTAACTGATGAAAATGAAGTAACTTTAAAAACATTTTATAAAGAAAATGGACACATTAGATTACAACCAGAAAATGATACAATGTCTCCTATCATATTAGATAATTGTAATATATTAGGGGTTGCAATAGGATTATATAGAAAATTATAAAAATTTATTTATTAAGTATTTAGGACTGGAATCTAATCGAATAGATTCCATCTTTTTAGTATTGTTATAATTATATGTAAACTTTTTATTAAAATGAAACATTTTTTAAGTTTAATTTATGAATATGTTACAATTAATATAGGTGAATATTATATGAATAATACTGAGAATAAAAAAGAACGAAAAAAATTAATAATCTTAATAATTCTTGTAAGTGTTTTATTAGCATCATTAATAATAACTTTTTTTGTTTTAATGTATAAAAATAATGAAAAAAATACCAATTCTATAAATGCTAGCAATGAAAATGAAGAAAATAATAATTCTATAAACGTCAATAATGATAATGAAGAAAATAATATAAAGAATCCATTATTACTTGATATATCCTTTATAAAAAATAATGGTATTAATAGTATAAAGGATATCTCTAATGAAACTACGTTAATTGATAATAAACTAATTTTAATTAATAAATTAGTTTATGATATTAATAAAAAAGAACTAGTTTTAGATAAAAATACATATGAAGATATAAAATTTGTAAATAATTATTTTATTGTTAAAAAAAATAATTTATATGGTATAATTGATAAAAATTTTAAGACTGTTATACCTTGTGAATATGATGATATAGAAATATATTCAGAAAATTGTGCATTCTTATCATTACATGAGTCTCACTTTACTGAAATTGTGAATTTAAAAACAAAAGAAAAATTTGGACCATATTTATTTAACTATTACTTTTATGATAATATTATTATTGGTGATGTATATTTAGGTGATCGAACTGAGTTAAGTTCTAACTTAATACAAGTATCCGATGATAAATTAGAAGAACATATAATAGATATTACTAATAATACAGAGCGCAAATCCAACTTAAAAGATTTTACTTGGATAACAGCAGAAAAATTTCAAAATAATTATATTATTACAGCACAAAATTTTAAAAATGGTGTAATAGATTTAAATCTTAATGAAATTATAGATTTTAAATATGATAAGATTAAAAATATAGATGATAAATTTCTTTTAACGAAAAAAAATAATGAATATCAATTAATAGACATTAATAAAAATGTTATACTTTCATTCAACTATGACAATAATATTTTTGATGACGATATTTTTATAGAAAATAATATCATATGTTTAAAATTAAACGATGATCTTTATTATTATGATTTTAAAGGAAATTTATTAAATACTTCAAATGGAGATGCATTTATCAGTTCTTTGAATGACGATTATTATTTAATACATGATTATATCAACTCAACATGTAAATATATAGATTTAAAAAATAATCAAATTAAAGATCTTGATTATGATGAATTTTGTAGATGGACTGATCAAATTAATACAGGATACTTAACAAAAGAAGATAATGATAAATATCAATTATATAATAATGTTTTAAATAAAGTTTCGGATAATTATTATGACAATATATACTTAAATGATAACTGTTTCATAGGGAAAATAAATGATTTATATTATGTTTTAGATTATAATGATAATAAATTAATAGAAAAAACATTAATAGATTTTAAATACGTAGAAGACTCTGCATATTTACTCGAAGATGAAAATAATAATTTATATTATTTTCAATATTAATTAAATTTATATAACAAATAAAAAATAACTAAACAGTTATTTTTATTTGTTTTTTAATTCTTCTACTATTTTTGAAAAATGCATACCATGACTTGCTTTAACTAATATAACATCCCCTTCTTTAAGATAGGAATACATATTTTCAATTAATTCATCTATATTTTTAAAATGCTTACCACCTATATAAATAGCATTATCTCCAGTAGTCAAAACCAAATCAATATTTTTAGTTACGGTCGAGATTTCTCTATGTATATTTTCACCAAAATCCCCTACTTCTAAAATATCTCCAAGAATTGCAACTTTTCTTTTACCTTTATAATTTTCCAAATAATTAATGGCACTTTTTACAGCTTCTAAACTAGCATTATAAGTATCATCAATTATTACAAATTTAGACGTTTTAATGACTTTCATTCTATCATCAATTTGAACTTTTTTTAATCCATTTTTTATTTGTTCATAACTTAAATCTAATATTTTGGCAACATTTATTGCAAGTAAATAATTCATTATAGTAGCATCTGTTACATTTTCTAATAAATAATTCTCTTCATTATATAAAGTAATTTTTATGTTATTTTCTATTCTATTTAATGATTTAATGTAAAATCCTTCATCCTTTTTAGTATTACAAAAAGATATTTTAATTTTTGATTTTACTGTGCTTAGCAAATCATTATCTCCATTTAATATGAGTACTCCATCTTTATTCATGCCTGAAGTTATTTCCATTTTAGCTTTTAATATATTTTCTCTTGAACCTAAAATTCCAATATGTGCTGTTCCTACATTTGTAATAACTGCAATATCTGGTTTTGCTATATTTGATAATCTTTCTATTTCTCCTAAATGATTCATACCCATTTCTAAGACCATAATTTCTTCATCTGTATGTTCTAATATTGTAAAAGGCAAACCAATTTCATTATTGTAATTTAATTTAGTAGATAAAACACTATATTTTTCTGAAAGTAATTTAGCTATTATTGTCCTAGTACTAGTTTTTCCTACACTACCTGTTACGGCAATTACTTTTCCTTTAAAATTATCTCTTTCGTATAAAGCTAATTTTTTTATAGCTTCCATAGAGTTATTTACTATCAATATATTTCCATAAGAAGTATCAACATTATCATTATCTACTATTGCTAAAGCTGCACCTTTATCAATAGCATCTTTATAAAATAAATTTCCATTAAAATTAGAACCTTTTATCCCAACATAAATATCATTTTTCTTTATATTTCTAGAATCTTTTGAAAAATTAGATACTTTTAATGTATCGTCTTTAGCAAACAATTTTCCACCAGTAATTTTTTCTATTTCTTTTAAGCTTAATCTTTTCATAATACCTCCAAATAAAATTTATGATATTTCTTTTTTAATATAATATCATAAATATAAAAATATAAAAAGAATTAAGCCTTTTTTAGCTTAATTCCAACTGAATAACCATTTATATCAACTGTTTCAATTGCTTCATCGACTCTTTCAAACTTAACTGCTAAAGTTTCATTCATAATAAATTCTAAATTAGCTTTTATTGCATTGCTATATTCATCATTGGACGAATAGTATACTTCAATTCTATCTACTATATCGAATTCCATATTTTTTCTCATTTGTTGAATCTTCGATACAGTTTCACGTGCAATACCTTCCAATATTAAATCATTAGTTAATGTAGTATCTAAAATAATAAAGTTATTATTTTCCATTCCAACATTATAACCTTCTTTAGAATCTATTCTTATTTCAACCATATCACTTGTTACTTCAATTTCTTTTTCAGATAATGAAATAGTAATAGTTTCATTATTTTGCAATTTATTAATATCTTCCTTTGACAATGTTTCTAACTTATTTTGGAATTCTTTCATTAAAGGTCCTAAAACTTTACCTACAACCTTAAAGTTAGGTTTTAATGAAATATTCATATAAAGATTTAAATCATCTACAAATTTAATTTCTTTAATATTCAATTCTTCTTTTATTAATGGTACTAAATCATTTATCAAATCTTTATTTTTACCATCGATTAAAGCTTCACTTAAAGGTTGTCTTACTTTTATCTTTGCTTCTTCTCTAACATATCTTCCTATTGATATTAAATTTCTAACTAAATCCATTCTAGATTCTGTATGCTCGTCTATTAAATTCTTATCAACAATTGGATAACTCTCAAAATGTACAGATTCATTTCCTGTTAAATTACGATATAATTCTTCTGCTAAAAATGGTGTAATTGGTGCAATTAACTTAGATAATCCCAATAATACTTCATAAGTAGTAATATAAACTGCCTTTTTAGAGTTATCTATTAAACTTCCCCAAAATCTATTTCTATTTCTTCTTATATACCAATTAGATAAATCTTCTGAAACAAAATCAGACAAATAATGAACTACTTTATTTAAATCATATTCATCAAAAGAAGCTCTTACATTACTAACTAATTTATTATATTTTGATAATAACCATCTATCAATTTCTTCTCGGTCTTTATAGTCAATCTTACATTTATCAGTATCTATTTCATCAATATTTGCATAAGTTGCAAAGAAATTATAAGTATTCTTTAATGGATTGAAAAATTTAGAGTAAACTTCTTTTAATCCTGACATATCAAATTTTAATGGTGTCCAAACTGGGGAAACATATAACAAATAAAATCTAACCGTATCAGCACCATATTCTTCAATTGTAGTAAATGGTTCTACAATATTTCCACGTGATTTACTCATCTTTTTACCTTCGGCATCTAGAAGTAAATCATTTACCAATACATTTTTAAATGGACTACAACCTTTTATAAAAGTTGAAATTACTAATAAAGTATAAAACCATCCTCTAGTTTGATCTATTCCTTCACATATAAAATCTGCTGGAAATTGTGATTCGAATAATTCCTTATTTTCAAACGGATAATGATATTGTGCAAAAGGCATACTTCCACTATCAAACCAACAGTCTAAAACATCAGGAATTCTTTGCATACTCTTAGAACATTTAGGGCATTTAATATGTATATTATCAATATATGGCTTATGCAAATCTAAATCGTCACCTATTTTTTCTACAGATAATTCTTTTAATTCTTTAATTGAACCTACCATATGAGTATATCCACACTCACATTTAAAGTAAGGTATAGGACTTCCCCAATAACGACTACGAGAAATATTCCAATCTCTTGCATTAGCTAACCAATTTGCAAACCTTTTTTCACCAACATGAGATGGATACCAATTAACTTTTTTATTTGCTTTAACCAAATCATCCGTCATTTCACTAACTTTTATATAATAACTTGGCATAGAATAATATATAAGAGGTGTATCGCATCTCCAACAATGAGGATATTCATGACTTATTTTTTGTTTTTTAAATAATTTATCATTTGCTTTTAAATAATCAACAACTTCTTCATTTACATCATGTACAAATTTTTTATCCCATAATCCGCCAACATAACATCCATCTTTTCCAACAGGATTTAAGTATGGCAAATCATAAATTTTTCCAACATTTGCATCATCTTCACCAAAAGCAGGTGCTATATGTACGATACCAGTACCATCTTCCATAGTTACATATTCATCGCATGTAACAAAAAATGCTTTTTTATCAACTTCAAAAGAAGGAATCAATTGTTCATATTGAGTAAACTCTAAATCTTTTCCTTTAAAAGTTTCTAGTATTTCGACATCATCACCTAAAACTTTATCTACTAATGCTGTTGCTAATATAAATTTATTACCTTTAGACAAAACTTTTGAATAATTTTCTTTAGGATTTACACACAATGCAACATTGGCAATTAACGTCCAAGGAGTAGTGGTCCACACAAGAAAATATTCATCAGAATCTTTTTTCTTAAATGGAACATAAACAGTTATTGCAGTATCTGTTTGGTAATTTTGTGCAACTTCGTGTGTAGCAAGGCCTGTTCCACAGTGAGGACAATATGGTACTACTCTAGTTCCTTCGTAAAACATACCTTTTTTAAACATTTCACTTAAAATCCACCACTCAGTTTCAATATATTCATTTTTATAAGTTAAATATGGATTCTTAACATCAAAAAACTGGCCCATCTTGCTTGTTAATTTAGTAAAGGCATCTTCATTTTCTCTAACGCTTTTTTTACATTCTTCACAGAATTTATCAACACCGAAGCTTTCTATTTCTTTTTTAGAAGAAATTCCCAATTTTTTCTCAACATGATTTTCTATTGGCAGACCATGAGTATCCCATCCTATTTTTCTAATAACTTTTTTATTATTCATTACATGATATTTTGTAATTGCATCTTTTAAATTTTTGGATACCATATGATGCAATCCTGGAAATCCATTAGCAAAAGCTGGACCATCATAAAATACAAAAGTATCATCATTTTTATGTAGTTCGACTTGTTTATCGTGCATGTAATTTACACTTTTCCAAGAATCAGATATAGCATCTTCTACAACATTTACTTTTCTTTTATCTAGTTCTTTAAAATTTTTCATATTTTCCTCCTTAAAAAAAATTCATAAACATAAGGACGATTTACTCGTGGTACCACCTTAATTTATGAATTTTAAATTCAACTTAATATCTTAACGCGATATAACGTCTTCCTATATTATAGAAAGCACATCCAAAGTGATTCATTTATAAGTACTTATTATTTGTTTCCACCAATCACAAACTCTCTTTAAACTTTCCTTATAAAACGTCTTTTTCTCTTGCTTTATGAAATAAATTATAAGTTATAAAATAAATTTTGTCAAACTATTTTATAACTCTAACTACGTTATAACCATATATTTCTAATATGCTAGTAACTTTTTTACTTTTGATTCCATTTTTGCAATAAAAATAATATTTATTGTTTTTATCTATATATTTAGCTGGATTTGATAATAAATTTTCATAGTTATCAAATTCTTCTAAATTTATAAATATACCATCATTTAACATTTCATTTAATTTAATTGTTTTCATATTAAATTATATGAAAAAATATAATTTTTGCTATTATCATTTGTTAAGTTCATACATTATTATACTACTAGCAATGGCAACATTTAAACTTTCGCATTTATTATTCATTTTTATATATATAAAATCATCACATAAATTTAATAAATTATCTTTAACACCGTTTCCTTCATTGCCTAATAAAATCGCATATTTTTTTAAACTTATATCTTTTATATCTTTGCCACCATCAACCTTTGTTCCTAAAACTTTATAACCTTCTTCTTTTAGATTTACTATAACATCATTTAAATTTTTTTTAATAATATTTACATTATAAATCATACCTTCAGTTGCTCTTAAAACTTTTTCATTATATAAATCTACAGTATCATTTCCTAAAATAATAGTATCTATATTAAAAGCAACTGCACTTCTAATAATCGTTCCTAAATTGCCAGGATCTTGAATACTATCTAACATAATTACATTACCTTTAATTTCATTACTTAAACTCTTTTTTGCAATAGCAACTATATTTGGAATAGTCTTAAGATTTGTTAATTTTCTCATAACTTTTTCCGATACATAAGTAACATTTTCTACATAAGTAACATTTTCAAAGTCGGTTTTATTATTTTCTAAAGAAAAAATTTCAATTACTAAATTACGTTTCAAAGCTTCTTCTATTAAATGTTCACCAGGTAATATACAAAGACCCTCTAAATCTCTATACTTCTTTTCTAATAATTTAGAATAATTTTTTATTTTTTCATTATTTATAGAATTTATAATCATTTAAGCCTCTTTCTAGCTAATTTATAATATGGATAATATTTAGCTACTTCATTCCAAAAATCATTAGAATGATTCATATATTTAAAATGGCATAATTCATGTATAATTACATAATCTATTAAAGTTACGTCTTTATGAATTAATTCTGTATTTAATGTTACAGTCATACTATTTTTATTGCATACTCCCCATCTTGTTTTCATCTTTCTTATACGTAAACTAAATTTAGGCAAATCCTTAAAAAGATTTTTTAAATTATCAAGTCTATTTTGAAATATTTTTAATGAATTTTTCTCTAAATATTCATTAATTTTTTCTATGCTAGGGCCATATATAGTATCTTCATCAATAAATATTTTTTCAGCATTTTTATAATCCATTTTACTACCTAAATAATATATATCATTAGTATTATTTATTTTTTCTAAAATGTTATTATACATTTTAATTATATCTTTTTTATTTGAATATAATAAGTTTTCTAAATATTTATTAGTACATAAATAATTACATGTAATATGTATTTTTAAATCTTCTTTAATTCTAAAATAAATATTTTTAATTTTTTTTCTTTCTATTATGCATTCAAATACAATATCATCTATTACTATTTTCATTATTCTTCTTTCTTATTTTTAAATTGTAATATTATTGGAGTTCCTACTAAATTAAAAGATTCTCTTATTTTATTTTCTAAATATCTTTCATAACTAAAATGTACTAATCCTTTATTATTAACATTAAATGTAAATTTGGGTGGCTTAACTCCACTTTGATTAACAAAATATATTTTTAATCTTTTGCCTTTATAAGATGGAGCTTGATGTAACATAACGGCATCTCTAATTACATTATTTAAATCACTTGTTTTTATTTCTTTTGTAGCACTATTATATGCATTTATTACTTCAGGCATCAAAGTATGAATTCGAGATGTAGTTTTAGCACTTAAAAATACTATATTAGCATACGGTACAAATTGAAATTGGTTTCTGATATCCCTTATCCACTCCTTCATGGATTGGTCTTTATTTTCAATTAAGTCCCATTTATTTACTACAATTACAATAGCTTTGCCAGCTTCTATTGCATAAGAGACGATATGCTTATCGTGCTCTATTATTCCCTCTTCTGCATTTATAACAATAACACATACATCACTGCGTTCAATCGATTTTAAACTTCTAATAAAACTATATTTTTCAATATTTTCATAAATTTTACCTTTTTTTCTCATACCGGCAGTATCGATAATCGTATAATCTTGTTTATCGTAAGTAAATACAGTATCTAATGAATCTCTAGTTGTTCCCGCTATATCGCTTACTAAGCATCTTTCTTCATTTAAAATCGCATTGACTAAACTACTCTTCCCTACATTAGGCCTACCTATTATAGAAAATTTCAAAGTAGTATCTTCTTCATCTTTCATATAAGGAGGAAAATTTTCAGTTATACAATCCAATAAATTTTCTATACCCCTTTTATGGCTTGCAGATATCATTATTAAATTATCAAAGCCCAATTCATAATAAGAATATATATTTTGTTCATGTTTTTTATCGTCAATTTTATTTATAGCAACTATTATCTTTTTATCCGTTTTTAACAAATAATCTCTTATCTTAAAGTCATTTAGAGTTAAATCTTCTTTTCCATCTATTACAAATATTATTACGTCGCTTTCATCCATTGCAATTTCAGCTTGTGCTTTTATAGATTCATTAAAATCAGCTGTAGTAACATCAATTCCACCAGTATCTATTAAATTAAAACTTTTATCTTTATAATTTACTATTCCATATATTCTATCTCTAGTAACTCCAGGAATATCTGCAATTATAGATTTTTGTTCATTTATTAATCTATTAAATAAAGTAGATTTTCCAGTATTAGGTCTTCCTATTAAACAAACTGTCTTCCTCATAAAATCATCCCCTTAACTTTTGATTATTTTATCATATTATAGATTTTTCTTCAATTATTTCAATAGTACTAATATTTTTTGTCTTTGTTAATTTTTCATACCAAAATAATTTATTTGAAAATAATATATAAATATCAATAAGTATAATAAATAAATATATAAACATTAAAATTATACTTGCAAAACTATTCTTTAATAATAAAACATATATTAAAAATGGAAAAATAAAGATATTTATAAACATTAAATTAGACCTAATTATAATTTGATATAATTTTGTATCTTTATCTTTTATACTTAGTTTAGTAATAGATTTGCCTATAGTTTTACCTTTAAATAATATTGGAATAATTACTAAGATTATATAAAAGCTTAGCAATATATTCCTGATTAATAAATTTAAATCTATATCTTTTTTTATATTAACTTCTATTAATGTAATTATTCCAAATAATATCAATGAAAAAAATGAATCTACTATAAATGATACTAGTCTTCTTAAACCCGATACTTTTTTACCCATTATAAATGAATTTTTGTCAATTTCATCTCTACTAGGCAATAATCTTAAAAATGGACCACATATTATATAACCTATAAAACCTCCCAAAGTATTAAATAATAAATCGTCTACATCAAATAACCTATAATTTCTAGAGTAAATTCCAAATATTCCAGTAAGCTGAGTGGTTTCAAATAATAGAGATAACAAAAAAGAAAATAAAATAGTTTTAAAAAAATTACATTTATAATAATATCTTAAATATACTCCAAAAGGAATAACTAATAAAATATTATAAAATATTTGATAAAAAAATGGTTTTTTTATTAAAGCTACATATGAAGCGAGACTATCATACTTAAAATTTGAATTTAGAAAATCATTTATAAAATTAAAAGGTTTAAGCTGGTATTTTGCAATATTTAGTGAAGATACAGCATCTTTTCTTGGCAAAGGCAAAATTACTAAAAAAACACTACATAAAAGATATAATATAAAAGAATAAATTATAAATGTTCTCCATTTAGAAATAGAGCCATATTTATTATAATTTATTAATATAAATGGGAAAGTTATAATTAATGCAATTATTGGAAAAACTAAAAATGCAGTTGATATAGGAATTAAATAAGAATGCATATTACCACCACTTAAATTATAATACAAAGTAGCAAAAATTAATATAATTAATGAGGGACTATGATGGATAATGAAGCATTCAAAAAATTTGTTAATCAAGATTTTTTAGGATTATCTAGTTGGATTGATACTTTAAATCCATATGAATTTTCTTTGATAGCTTCTATTATAGGTTTTATAATTGCCCCTCCTCTTTCTGCAAATGAACAAAACTCATTAGGAAACTTTTTTGAATTAATTGGCCAAGTTTTATTAGCTATAGCAGCACAAAATATAACAGTTCAAGGTGCAAATAATACAAATAATTCACAAAATAGTAATAATAATACAAATTTAGAAAATGAAATTAATAAATTAAAAAATGAAATTAATAAATTAAGGAGAGATTTGTTTGATAATAAGTAACTATGCTATAATAATTTACAGGAAGTGATTTTTATGTATGGAGCTATTATTGGCGATATGGCTGGAGAATATTTGGAAGTATTAGAAGTTAATGCTTTAAAAAATAATAAAGAGAAAAGAAGAAGTTTTGAAGAAAGATGTGAAATTTTGGATGAAAATATTCCATTAATAAACGAAAGTGCAACTTATACAGATGATACAGTTTTAACAATAGCCATAGCAGATGCATTAATAACTGGAAAAGATTTTGACAAGACTTTAAAAAAATATGGTTTAAAAGAAATATCATTAGGAAAAGATAAATACGGTAGAAATCGTTTTGGAAAAGGTTTTATGAACTGGTTAAATGATTCAAGTTTAAATGAAAGTTTAGGGAATGGGTCTTCTATGAGAGTTTCATCTATAGGATATTATTTTAATGGTTTTGAAAAAGTTATCGAGTATGCAAAACTACAATCAGAAACAACTCATAATACAAACGATGCTAAAAATGCAAGCGCTGCTGTCGCTGCTACAATTTATTTAGCAAAAAAACATTTAAAAAAAGAAACTATAAAAAAAATTATAGAAAGTTATTTTGGTTATAATTTAAATTATAATATTGATGAACTAAGAAAGCAAAATACATTTTCTTCACTAGCTACTAAATCTGTTCCATATGCAATTTTTTGTTTTTTAGAATCAGTTAATTTTGAAGATGCAATTAGAAAAAGTTTATCTATTGGAGGAGATACTGATACTATTGCAGCAATAACTGGATCGATAAGTGAGGCATATTATGGTGTTCCAAGTTATTTAGTTGATATGGTATCTAAAAAATTACCACAAGATTATTTAGAAATTATAAAAAACTTTTACAATGTATTAAATATTAAAAATATATTGTTAAATTATGGAATCTTCGATGATAATTTCTTTCTATTTATAAGAAATAAAATTATTATATCTGATAAAACTAGTTCAACTAATTGGGGAGTATCGCCTAAATATAAAGATGGCAAAATAATTGATTTTAAAATTAGTGTCCCTAAAATTGAAGATGAACTCTCTATAAAAACAAATGTAATTATATTAAAAAAAGCTTATAATATATATACAAATATGTTTCATAAAGACAAAATTTTATCTAAAAAATATAATATTTTACAATCTTAAAAAAATATAGTAAAATTATAGTGATACATATGAAAAGAATAAGTATATTTTTAATTAATCTTTATCAGGCAACTCCACTTCATTCTCATTCAATGTGTAGATTTACTCCAACATGTAGTGAATACGCCAAAATAAAGATTCAAAAATATGGTTTTTTTAAAGGAAGCTACATGGGCATAAAAAGAATATTAAGGTGTCATCCATTTGGAAAGAGTGGCTATGATTTGTGAGGTAATATGAAAAAAATTTTTAAATCGCTTATAATTCTTAGTTTTATAGTATTGTTATCTGGCTGTTTAAAAACTGAAGAATTAGATAATGCTACAATATATACAACTACTTATCCAATTGAATATATTGTAAAAGAACTATATGGATACAATAGTGAAGTTTTATCAATATATCCTGAAGGTGCAAATATTGATGAATATAAATTGTCTAATAAAAAAATTAAAAAATATTCAAAAAGTGATTTATTTGTATACAATGGAAGTACAGATGAAAAAAGAATTGCAGCAGATTTTGTAAATAAAAATAGTAGATTAAAAATAATAGATGTTTCAGAAGGATTAGTATTTACTTATAACTATAAAGAATTATGGCTAAATCCTATAAATTATTTAATGATAGCCCAAAATGTAAAAAATGGTTTAAAAGAAAATATAGAAAGTGCAATAATAAAAGAAGAAATTGATACTAATTATCAAAATTTAAAATCAAAGATAGTAGAATTTGAAACATCGCTAGAAACACTTAGCAAAGAAGCTAAAGATAATACAATAGTTGTATCAAAAAATTATATGAAATTTCTAGAATCATATGGTTTTAATGTAATTAGTATTGAAGAAACTGATGAATTATCAAATGACACTATAAATAAAGTTATAAATTTAATAAAAAATAAAGAAATTAAATATGTTTTTGTTACTGACGAAGAAGAAGCTAAGGAAACATATACTGATACAATAAACAAAATAAAAGAAGCCGGTGCTGAATTAAAAGTTATTAATACAATGACTAATTTAACAACAAATCAAAAAAACAACAATGAAGATTATAACTCATTGATGAGAGAAAATATTGAGATGTTAAAAGAAGAAATTTATTCATAATAAAACTCCAATAAAATGGAGTTTTTTAATTTTCTTTATAAATTGAAGTAAATAGTTCCTTTTCATCATCTTTTTCAGTATCTTTTTTAATAATTGGCAAATCATCTATTGTAGCTAAACCAAAATAATCTAAAAATTCACTTGTTGTTTTATATAAATTAGGCCTACCTGGCATATCACTTTTGCCTGCTTCTTTAAGCAATCCTTTTGCTAAAAGTTTTCTTAATATATGACTGCACCCAACACCACGCAATTCGTCGATTTCAACTCTAGTAATAGGTTGATTATATGCTACAATTGCAAGTACTTCTAATGCAGCCTGACTAAGTGAATTAGTCTCAGGATTCACAACTAATTTTTCATAATATTTTTTATGTTCACTTTTTGTCGTTAACTTAAATGCATCTCCTAAATATGAGATTCTTATTCCCCTATCAGAACACTCATAATTTTTTCTTAATTCTAATAGAAGCTCTTTTGCTTTATTTTCATCTATATTCATTATTTCACATAAATTTTTTAAATTAATTCCTTCATCTCCAACGACAAATAATATTCCCTCTAAAGCTCCAATTAATTCATTCATAAAATCACTTCTTTTCTAGTATAATTTTACTAAAATTATTTTCCTGTTTTATTTTAATTTCATCATTTTTAGACATTTCTAAAATAGATAGAAAAGTAACAATAATATATGGTTTATTTAATTCTTCAAATAATTCTGTAAATTCTATCTTTTTTTTATTAATAAACATTTTTCTAATACTTTTCATTCTATCATTTACACTAAGTTCTTTTCTAGTTATTTTAGTATTTAATGGTTTTTTTAATTTTTCACGTTCTAAAAAATTCATAAATGCTTCAACTAAATCATCTAAAGTAATATTTGAATCTAATGGAATATCTTTTTTATATTCATTTAAATTAGCAGGTAATTTTGTATAGACTTCATTTCTATTTGCTTCTAATTCTTTGAATGCTCCTGTAATATCTTTAATATTTTGATATTCGATTAACTTATTTTTTAAATCCTCTTCTGAATTTATTTCATAATCATAATCATCTAACTCATCATCTTTATTTAAAAGTATTTTGCTTTTTAAATGTATTAGTTCACTTGCCATGACTAAATAAGAACTTGCTATATCTATACTTTCTTCTTTCATTTTGTTAATAAAATTCATATACTGATTTGTTATACTTTCTATTTTAATATTTTCTATATCCATTTTATTAACTTTTATAAGATGTAATAAAAGGTCCAATGGACCTTCAAAATCATTTATCGTAAAATTATATATCATTTGCAATCATATCCTTTAGATTCCATATCTTGTTTAAGAGTATCAAAATTTTCATTTAATGAATAATAATTTGCTTTAGAATAGATATCAAATCTATAGATATTCAAATCTATATTACTTTCCATAATATAGTTATTACCTACTTCTTTTAAACTAGAACTTCCTTTAGCTTCATTAATTTTTTCTACATATCCATTATATGCATTATATTCCACAGTAGTAAATTCATCCTTTTTAAATGTTATAATTTCTTTTACTTTAATAAGTTTATTACTTTCAAATGTGTATGTATAACTATTGCGATTCAATGAACATACCAAATTATTGATAGATTCAGGTGTAGTTACTTCCTTTGTAGTAGTTTGAGTAGATGTATTACTTTTTATTTCTTTTATAATGCCGTTCACTTCTATAATAGAAGACAATTCATTATTAAAAGTATATGAATTTTGTATTGTGCCTTTACCTTCTTTTGATAGCTTAATCTTTGCTATCTCTTTATTATCTTGAGTCAATACTAAATAATAATTTGAAGCATCAAAATTTATATTTGTTTCTGTATTTATATTAAATTTAATTTCTTTTGTCGATAATTCAAAGTTTGATAAAGTAAAATTATTATATTTTAGTACTGTCTTTCCATTTATTAATTGTGGAGTAACTTCCTCGATTGGTTCTGTAACCATGGTATTATCTTCTTTTGCCTTTTTAATATATTCGTCATGATTAGCAATAAAATCTATTATCTCACCACTTTTTATAAGATCAAATACATTATATCCTTCAAAATATGATGAAATAGACGGTAAAATAAATATAATACCACCTATAAATAGGAAAATAATTATAACTAATATAGGCTTTCCTGTTTTATTTTTTTTAATTCTACCTAAAACAACAGGTTCATTATTATCCATAAATAACCCTCTCAATTCTTAAAGTTATTATATCAAAAAAAAGAGAATAGTTCAATTATTCTCAATCATTTTTCCATCTAAACTAAATGATTTTGCATCAGTAATTTCAACATCAACTATTTGACCTACTAATTTTTTATCACAAGTAACATTAACCAATTTCATTGTATCAGTATATCCATATAATTTATTATTATCTTTTTCACTTATTCCTAATAAAAGTACCTTTACTATTTTATTTAAATATTTTTGATTGTTTTCTAAAGAATATTTATTTACTAACTCATTTAATTGTTGTAATCTTTTTTCTTTTTCTTCTTTAGATACTTTATCTTCCATTCTCGCAGCAGGTGTACCTTCCCTTTTTGAATATATAAAAGTAAAAGCTCCATCAAATTTACAAGTATTTACTACATCTAAAGTTTCTAAAAAATCTTCTTCAGTTTCATTTGGGAAACCAACAATTATATCAGTAGTAATTGACACATTATCTATTTTACTTTTTATTTTATTAAATAAAGTAATATATTCCTCTTTAGTGTAACGTCTGCCCATAAGTTTTAATATTCTATTACTTCCACTTTGTATTGGCAAATGTATATATGGCATAATATTTTTATATTTTGCTATTATATCTATCATTTTGTCAGTAAAATCCCAAGGATGACTAGTTACAAATCTGATTCTTTCAATATCAGTTTTAGCGACTTCCATAAGTAATGAACTAAAATCCATTTCACCTGATAAATCTTTTCCATAAGCATTAACATTTTGACCTAATAAAGTCACTTCTTTATATCCATTTTTAATTAAATCATTTATCTCATTTAAAATATCTGAGCTTTTTCTACTTCTTTGTTTTCCCCTAGTATAAGGAACAATGCAATACGTACAAAATTTGTCACAGCCATACATTATATTTACCCATGCTGTATATTTGCTATCTCTAATATAATGATTCCCTATCTCTATTACATCCCCTTCTTTACTAAATACATTTATATTTAAATTTTTAGTTTTATTCAAAAGCATTTTTGGAAATTCATTTATATTATGCGTACCGAATACTATATCTATATATTTATGATGCTCTAATATTTCATTTACAACGATTTCCTCTTGAGCCATACAACCACATAATGCAATTATTAAATTGTTATTTTCTTTTTTTAAATGTTTACATCTTCCTAAAAAACCAAAAACCTTATCATGAGCATTCTCTCTTATTGCACATGTATTAAGAATTATTAAATCAGCACTTTCCATAACATTAGTTTCTTCATAACCAATATTTTCTAGCAATGACTTAATTTCTTCAGAATCATGCACATTCATTTGACAACCATAAGTTTTTATATAATATTTTAGTCCTTTAAAAGAATTAGATTTTTTTATATCATCATATATGTATTTAACATCATTTTTAGATCTTTTCTTTGCTTCTAACATATTAGGCAAATTCATAATATCACTTCCAACTGGAATATTATATCATTTAAGTTAATAGTTGTAAATTAATAAAACCATCTTTAATAGATGGTATATTTTTAAAATTGATCACATTTCCCTTGATAAATATCACACTTATCATTTTCTTCGCAACAAGTATATTCTGGAGTATAAGTATGAGTATATATATGATGATTTATTACTCTTGTATTTATTGGACAAACATGTGACTGCCCTTTTTTGTTAGATTTTATTAAATGTAACATTAATATTTATAGTTTTATTCTCATATATTTCTATTTTATCAACTAGATTAATTATAAGTTCTCTATTAGGTTCTTGCATAGATAAAAATTTATTAATATATTTTACTATAATTTTATTTTTAGATTTTTCATTTATTGTATCATCAATAATATCTTTTAAATCACTATATTTTTTTTGTTTTATAGAAAGTTCAGTTTCTAATTTTAATTTAACTCTTTCAAATTGTTCTTCAGTAATTTTTTTATTTAACTTATCAATATAAATAAGATCTAAATTATTATTAATTTGTTTAATATCATTATTAAGTATTTCTAATTCCTTTTTATCATTGACTTTACTCATTTTATCTAAATTAGATAAAACATTATTTTTAATTTTATCTTTGCTAATATAATTCAAACACATCTTAGTTAAGGAATTAATGACTATTTTCTCTAACTCATCATAATTATTTGAATGAGTTGTGCAAAGTCTTTGCTTCATATAAGTTCGATAGTAATTAC
>CANQSL010000020.1 GCA_947626515.1 uncultured Bacilli bacterium | reverse complement strand
TATTATTTTTTTTCGATTTTAAGTTAGCTCCATATAAATTTAAATTATTAAAATTAATTTCTTTTATATCTAAAGGATTTATACTCCCCGCTTTATAAGTAGGTTTTCTTTCTAATTCCATAATCTCACCAATATTATTATGAAATAATTTTGGTTAAATTATACTATAACAAATCATTAAAAGTAGTATCTACTTCCTCTATTTTCAATGTTTTTATATTATTTAATGCTTCTTCTATTAAAACATTAAAATCTATTAGTTTTTCATACTCGATACATTTTTCGATTTCTGGATTTATTACTGGATGATCAGGTACAAATATTGTACAACAATCTTCATAAGGAAGTATTGAAGTTTTATAAGTACCAATCTTATTTGCAATATCTATAATCTCTAATTTATCCAAACAAGCTACTGGTCTAATTACAGGAATATTTACAACACTATTTATTGCCTGCATACTAGTTAAAGTTTGTGAAGCAACTTGCCCAATGCTCTCTCCATTAATAATTATTTTACAATTATTTTTATTAGCTAAGCGTTCACTTATTCTATACATCATTCTTCTCATGATGGTTATTAAATATTCATGTGGAATATTTTTATAAATAGCTTCTTGTATATTTGTAAAATTGACAATATGCAATTTTACATATCCAGAATATTTAGTTAATATACGCGCTAATGCAATTACTTTATTTTTGGCTGCTTCACTTGTATGAGGTGGGCTTTCAAAGTATACTCCTTCTATTTTAACTCCCCTTTTCAAAGCTAAATATCCTGCAACCGGAGAATCAATTCCACCACTTAGCATAAGTAATCCCTTTCCTAAAGAACCAACTGGATATCCTCCTAATCCATTTTCTTTATCAAAATAAATAAAAGCATAATCATTTCTTACTTCAACATTTATAACTACTTCAGGATTATGTACATCAACTTTAATATTATTTTTAAATTTTAAAACTACTCCCCCTAAATATTTAGAAATCTCCATACTATTCATTTTGTACTTTTTATAGCTTCTCTTAGTTTCTACTTTAAAAGTTTTAAAATCTTTATCTTCTATTAATACTTTTAAATCAGATTCTATTGTTTCTAAATTATTATCATTTAATTTATAACCAACATTTATCTCATGAATTCCAAAAGTATTTTTTAATATATTAATGACTTTATCATAATTATTTATATTTGTTATGAACATTCTTCCTCTATCATAATCAATAATACATTCGTCTTTTAATGAATTTTTTATATTAGTTTTTAAAATATTTAAAAAAAAGTTTATATTATCTTTTTTTGTAGACAGTTCACCATATTTAATAATTATTATTTTTTCCATAACAAACACCTCTAGAAAAGTATTATATAACAAAAGAGAATAAAAAATAAAGATAAAAGTAAAATATATGTAAATGTTTACAAATATTCTACATAGTAATAACACTTTTTGATATACTTTTTATAGTGAGGTAAGTATGAAAAGAGTATTCAAGCATTATGAAAGAGAACCATATAAAGTTTTATCTATAAATGAAATTAATAATCAAATAAATAATTTATCTATAGAAGGTATTAGCCTATCCAATAAAGGTTATTGGAAAATTGATGAAGATAATATAGTAGAATTTATTTATACTGATTATGAACACCCTATTGTACTTAAAGATAATAGTGATTTATATATAGATCCAGATTATTTTTTAGATCATACCAATGAATTAACTGATTTATTATGTTTTATAATAGAAAATACCAAAAATAAAGAACTTAATATATTTGATGTAAGTTTAATAAATCAAAAAGTAAAAGAAGCAATTTTACGTAATAGTAATATTGAAAAAATCTCTTTAGGTGCATATAGTGATAATGCTTATTCATTAACTTATGATGATTACTTAATGTTTAAAAATTCTCATGTTAAATCAATTGATACAAAAAAAGTAGACGATAAATTAAAAGATGTTTTTGACCCTTTAATTAACCATAATTATAAAAAGAATCTTATTAATCTTATAACTTATTCAGATTTAGCTAATCCTAAAATGAAATATTTATCAATTAATAAAGATTTAACTGAAGAAGAAATAAATAATTTACAGTATATACCAAATGATAAAATTCTTAGTATTTATAACATTGAACCAAAAAATTTAATTATTATTTTAAAAAAATTAAATGAATTAAATAAAAATATTAAAGTTGTCTATAATTTAGAAAATAAAAATGATTTTAATAATATTATATTTAATAATGATTTTAAATACGATAATTTTTATATTAAAGAATCATTAAATGAAGTTAGATTTAAAACATACTTACAGATGGAAAAATTACTTTATTCTTTTATAGAACCAGCTAAAGATTTAAGTGATTTTGAAAAATATATTTATGCATATAACATTACTAAAAGTTTTAAACAATATAAAGAAAACAATGAAAACAGAAACCAAGCTAGAAATTTATATGATATAATGCTTAACGATTATATGGTTTGCGTTGGTTATGCAAAACTATTTAGCGATTTATTAGAAAAGCTTAATATTAAAAATATTGATTTAAATACAGTGGTAGATATATCGTATGATAATATAGATAATAACTTTACTGATTTTAAAGAACAAGTAAATGTAGAAAAAGGATATCATGCTAGAAGAAGAGTCCATATTGTAGATCCTAAATATGGTATTGATGGAATATTTATAACTGATCCAACTTGGGATAATGATTTATTTAATGATCTTTACTTACATATCGCTATGACTGATGACGAAGCTAAAAATAATCGTAGATATTTATGGGTACAAACTAATGATACAGATGAACTTTTTGATATTCATACGATGAATGAATTTTATGAAAAAAAAGAATTTTTAAAAAAATTAAAAGATTCAAATTTTACTGATAAAAATATAGCAGCTGACCTATTTAAAAAAATTAAGGGTTTAGATCCAGAATTTGGAAAGAAAATGTTAGAAAAATATGATTATTTACAAGAAGATGAGTATGGATTTAATTCTCTACCTGATGATGTATCAAATTTATTAAACGATTTGGGAGAATATATAGTATCTCATACTAATAAAAAAATTGATGGAAAAACTTTATTTGATGCTATAAAAGTAGTATATGAAAAATCATATGGATATAGTGAAGATATGCTTGATGCAAAATTAGAAGAAGTTAGACAATTTAATGAGCTAAAATTCTTAACGTCATTTCCTATAAGATATAAAATATATGAAGATGGCAGAAAAGAAATAATAGATAATATTGAAAATAAATTTTCATTTGAGTTAGAAAATAATAAATCATTATAAAACAAATAAAAAGTAAGATTATAGCATAATTAAAGGCTTAATCTTACTTTTTTCATATTCTTTATAAACTGATATTAATTTATTTTTATAAAAGAATAATACATATTCATTATTGTATATATTATCTAATATATTTCCATTAATAACTCTTTGATATAGTTCATTATCAATATTTATTCTTTCAGCTTCATTAAATATTTCTTCAATTGTAATTATTTTAAAATTATTATTTTTTATATCTTCTATTGTATACGAATTATCGATTATATAATTGCCCTGTCTTATTCTAACTAATTTAGTCATTGTTGCATAAGTACCTAGTGATTTTCCAATATCATCTATTAGACTTCTAATATAAGTACCTTTAGATACTAAACATTTTATTTTTATGGTTTCACCGATATTTAAGATATCAATATTTTTTATTATTACCTTTCTTTTAGGTAATTCGATATCAATATTATTTCTCGCATATTCGTATAATTTTTTTCCATTAACTTTTACTGCACTATATAATGGTACAGTTTGAAAATATTCTTTTTTATAACTATTTATTATGTTAATAATTTCATCTTTTTGAACAATTTTATTGCTTCTTTTTATAATATTACCTGTGTCATCTAAAGTATCTGTAAGATATCCTAATTTAAATTCAGCAATATATTCCTTATATTCACTAGTCAAATAATCACATAATTTTGTACATTTACCTACTGTTAAAATTAAAAGTCCCTCTGCCATAGGATCAAGAGTGCCTGTATGACCAATTTTTTTTGTATTTAATATTTTACTGACAATATTTACAATATCTCTAGAAGTATAACCACGTTCTTTATTAATTAATATAATTCCATTCATAACTTCACCAAAAAAATGTTTATTTTATTAAACATTTTCTTCTTTATGTATTTCTTCTATTATATCATCTATATGATTTCCATATTCAATAGATTTATCATATTTAAAAATTAATTTTGGAGTATGTCTTATTTCTATTCTATTTGCAAGTTCATGTCTAATATAACTCGAAGCTTCTTCTAACTCTTTTTCTAAATCAGCAGTTTCTTTATCTATTGGTGTTGTAAAATATACTTTAGCAAAACTTAAATCATTAGTAACTTCACAACCAGTAATGGTAACCGAATGCATAAGTTTATCTCTTGCATCATTATTTAAAATATCACTTACTTCTTTTACTATTTGAGAAGCTATTCTCTTTAACTTTATTTGATTCATAAAAAACCTTATTCTTTTACTTGAACTTCTTCATAAGCTTCAAATATATCGTTTTCTTTAATATCACTATAGCCTTCTATAGTTATACCACATTCAAAACCGGATTTCACTTCTGATACTTTATCTTTTTCACGTTGTAGACTGCCTATTTTACCATCATAAATTACAACGCCATCTCTTATGATTCTAACATTGCAATTATTTTTAACAACTCCATCAGTAACTTTTACACCTGCTATTTTTCCAACTTTAGAGAAAGTAAATATTTTTCTTACTTCACAAGTACCAACAACTTTTTCTTCATAAACTGGATCAAGCATACCTTTCATAGCTAATTCCATCTCTTCAACTAATTTATAAATTATTGTATAAAGTCTTAGTTCTACACTATACTCTTTTGCAACTTCTTTAGTAGTATTATTAGGAACAACATTAAATCCTATAACTATAGCATCACTTGCATTAGCCAAAACTATATCTGATTCGGTAATAGCACCTATTCCACTTCTTATTATTTTTATCTTAACACCTTGTACATCAATTTTTTCTAAAGCATTTTTTACTGCTTCTTCACTACCTCTTACATCACATTTTAAAACTACGTTAATCTCTTTAATTCCAGATTGCATTTTTTCAAATAAGCTGTCGAATGATACAACTTCTTTCTTTACTTGAGATTTAGCTTGAACCAATCTTTTTTCTGCTATTTCACGAGCTTCTTTTTCTGTTGCAAAAGCCATGAATTTATCACCAGCAGAAGGATTATCATTTAATCCCGTTATTTCTACTGGAGTACTAGGTCCAGCTTCTACTATATTTTCTCCTAAGTCATTTTTAAATGTTCTTACTCTTCCATGTGTAGTCCCCACTACTATAGGATCTCCTAAACGCAATGTTCCATTTTGAATAAGTAGTGTTGCTACTCCTCCTAAAGCTTTATCTATTCTAGATTCTATTACAGTTCCTATAGCATATCTATTAGGATTAGCTTTTAGTTCTTCTATTTCACTTATAGCTATTAAAGTCTCTAATAATTTATCTACTCCTTCTCCTGTTTTTGCAGAAATATTGACAAAAGGTACTGTACCTCCCCAAATTTCTGGCGTAATATTATTTTCTGCCATTTCAGTTAGGATTTTCTCTGGATTAGCTCCAGGTTTATCTATTTTATTTACAGCAACAACTATAGGCACACCTGCAGCAAGAGCATGATCTATTGCTTCTTTTGTTTGAGGCATTACACCATCATCTGCTGCAACTATAATAATTACTATATCAGTAATAGACGCTCCTCTTGCACGCATTTCTGTAAATGCAGCGTGTCCTGGAGTATCAATGAATGTAATTTTATTACCTTTGTAATCGATTTGATATGCTCCAATATGTTGGGTTATACCACCAAATTCTTTATCTACTACATGAGTATTTCTTATATAATCTAACAATGAAGTTTTTCCATGGTCAACATGTCCCATTATAGTAATAACAGGTGGGCGATTTACTAAATCACTTTCATTATCAACAATTTCATACTCTTCAAAATTAGAAATATCTTGAGTTTCTTCTCTTTTTAAAGTTTTATTATATTCAAGAGCAATAATTTCAGCATTTTCAAAATCAATTTCCTGATTTAAAGTTATCATCATTCCCATTTTAAATAATTTACTAACTAAATCAGTTCCATTAACACTTAATTCTGTTGCTAAATCATTTAAGGTCATACCATCTTTATAAAGAATTACATTTTCATCTTTTACATTTTCTTGTAATTTTTCTTTATTTTTATACATTTCAGACCTTTTTTTCAAGTAATCATTCTTGCTAGATTCATTAGAATTTTTCTTTTTTAATTTTTGTTTTTTAACACCATCATCTTTAGTACTTATTTTAGTATCTAACATAATATTTTCTACTGCTTCATCTAATTCATCTCTATCATTATAATCCATCTCAGTTTCAGTACTAATTAAATTCATAGTATTATCTAGCATAATTATTCCATCATCATCTAAAAAATCTTCTGCATTAAAACATTTTATATCTAATTCTTTACATTTATCCAATATTTCTTGAACTGAAAATCCTGATTCATTTGCATATTCCTTTACTGTCATAATAAACCTTCTTTCTATTTAATTTTATTTAAATCATCATATATACTATCAGGTACATCTATTTCTAAATATTTATTTAATAACTTTTTTTCTCTAGCTATTTCATATACTGATGTATCTTTTTTTAAGTATACTCCTTTACCATTTAATTTTCCCGTTTCATCGACAAAAACTTGTCCTTCTTTATTTCTAACAATACGTATTAAATCTTTTTTTGGTAACTTTTCATGAGTTACTACACAAGTACGCATTGGAATTTTTTTATTCATCTTTATTGCCCTCTTTAGTTATTTCATCCATAGTCTTAACATTTATTCTAAATTTAGTTAACTTAGAAGCCAATTTTATATTTATTCCACCTTTACCTATAGATAATCTTTGATTTTCTTCATTTACTACAGCTAAAGCAACCCTTTCTTTAGTATTATCAACTATACTAACTATAACATCTTTAGCAGGACTTAAAGCATTTTTAATATACTCTGCTTCATCATCACTATATAATACTAAATCTACTTTTTCGCCATTAAGTTCTTTTAATATAGAAGCTATTCTATTTCCCTTTTCTCCAATACATGCTCCAATAGGATCTACATTAGGATTTGTTGATGAAACAGCGACTTTACTTCTAATACCAGGTTCACGTGCAACACCATGTAGTAAAAGTATACCCTCTTTAAATTCAGGAATTATATTTTCAAACAATCTTTTTACAAAACCATAATGTTTTCTTGTACATAATATTAAAGGTCCTTTTGTAGTTTCCTCTACTTTGCTTAAATAAACTCTTATTGAAGAACCCATTTCTAAAGTTTCTCCAGGAATTATTTCTCCTTTTGGAAGAATTCCTCTAGTTCTTCCTAAATCAACATAGTAGTTTTTTGCATCTTCCATAGCAAGAATACCAACCATAATCTCGTCTTTTTTATCTCTGAATTCTTCCATTATGCTATTTTTTTCAGCTTCTCTTACTTTTTGAGTCAATACTTGTTTTGCAGTAGAAGCAGCAATTCTACCAAAGTCATGTGGAGTAACTTCCTCTTGTATAACATCTCCTACTTTTGCATCAGGATACTTATCTTTAATATCTTCTAATAAAACCTGAGCATCTTCATTAATTTCTGGATCCTTATATTGAGTATTTCCTTCTTCATCAATGTACTCTTCTCCCTCAATATAATCGTCAACAACTACATAATAAGTATAAACTTTAATATCTCCAGTATTTCTATTAATATCAACTTTTACATTAGTTTTTGATTTAAAATTTTTCTTATATGCTGTAATTAAAGCTTGCTCCATTCCTTCAAATACAACATCTTCACTAATACCCTTTTCTTCTGTTATATTTTTTAAAGCTTTAATAAATTCTTTACCGTTCATAATTAACCTCTTTCCTTGCTTGATATATCCAAAATATATTCTTCATCAATTAAATCATATTCATCTAAGATTGGATTTATAATATTAGTAGCTTCTACAATAGTATCTAAATCAATACCATTTATTCTATCTAATACTATATTTAAAAAATTGTTTTTACCATCACGTTTATATTCTATAGAATCTATTTCTAAGTTTAATTTACTTATTGGTTCTTTTATAATTTCTTTTATTTTTTCTAATGTTTTATCCATCATACCTCCATAAATAAAAGTGGGAGTTTTGCCCACTTAAATCTGTTAAATGTATTATATCATCTTAATTTAGAATTTGTAAAGAGATATATTTAAATTTTTAAATCATACATTTTTTTTAAATATTATTAAATTATGTTAAAATAAAATTAGAATAAGGTGGTACACTTTGAAAAAATATTATAAATTTGAAATGAATGTTAAAATAATGAAAATTTTTACAATTACAATATTTATATTAGGATTATTAATATTTAAAAATAAAATTAATCTATTATCTTTATTTAATTTAGAAAATCATACAAATATATTTAAATTTTTATTAATTTGTTTTCTTATTCCCATATGGGCTATTATACACGAATTAATTCATGGATTATTTTATTATTTAACAGGTACAAAAAAAGAAAATATTTCTTTTGGAATAGCTTTAGAAAAAGGTTTATTTTATTGTCTTACTAATCAAGAAATTAAAAAATTTGGAGTACTTATATCATTAATTGCACCATTTTTCTTTATCGGAATAGTTACATTAATTATTGGTTTATTTATAAATTCATCTATACTGATAATTCTTTCTATATCTAATATAGCGGGAGCTAGTGGAGATTTAATAATGTTTATTTATTTTATTACATTAAATAATTTTTTGTATACGGAAATGGGTGAACCTACAAATTTTGGTATTATTACTAATAAAGATTTATCAAAAACTAAACATTTTGGATTAAATTTAATTGAGAGTGGCAATTATAAAAAAGATATGTTTAAAGTTAATATTAAAAGAATAAATATTTCAAAAAAGAGTTTAAACATATTTAAAAAAATTATATATGTCTTTGTATTTTATATTACATTTTTAATTATATTATTTATAATTAGTTTATTTATTATTAAAAAAAGGTGATTGGTTATGAAAAAATATTATAAATTTGAAATGAATGTTAAAAGTATGAGTATATTAGCTTTAATATTAGTTACAGTATTCATGGGTTTATTCTATAAAAGAATGAATTATATTATATACCAAGATTATAAACAAATAACCATAACTTTTTTACTTATTTTTATTTGGTGTATACTACATGAGTTAATACATGCATTATTTTATTATTTAACAGGTACAAAAAAAGAAAATATTTCTTTTGGAATAGCTTTAGAAAAAGGAGTATTTTATTGTCTTACTAATCAAGAGATAACAAAAAAAGGCATAATGATATCTTTAATAGCACCATTTATCTTAATTGGCATATTAACTTTAATCATTGGACTATTTATAAAATCTCCTATATTAATTTTACTTTCTATTTTTAATATTGGTGGTGCTAGTGGAGATTTAATAATGTTTGCCTATTTTTTTACATTAGATAACTTTTTATATACAGAAATGGGTGAACCAACAAGTTTCGCTATTATAACTGATAAAGATTTATTAAAAGCTAAACATTTTGGTCTTAATATAATTGATTATGGAAAATATAAAAATAATATGTTTAAAGTAAAAACAGAAAAAATTAAAATAACTAAGTTAAGTTGGATTATCCTAATAATATTTTTTATACTTTTAATTTATAATTTTTATTTCTAATTACATTTGACAAATCATAGATTTAGTGTATAATCTTAGTTGCGTACTTATTGGCAGAGTTTATTATATTAATAATGTGTTTATTTCTCGAATCAAGTAGCTTACTGTCAAAGTGAAAGAATAAATAACACCCTATTAATTATTTTAAACAATAAGCGTAAAATTATAGAAAGGAGAATATTATGTCAAGATATACAGGACCTCAATACAAAAAATCTCGTAGATTAGGTTTTTCTACATTAGAAACTGGAAAAGAATTAGCTCGTAGACCTTATGCTCCTGGAATTCATGGTAGTTCTAGAAGAAAAAAAGTTAGTGAGTATGGTGTTCAGTTACAAGAAAAGCAAAAAGTTAGATTTATGTATGGTTTAAATGAAAAACAATTTAGAAAAACTTTTGATAAAGCTTCTAAATTAAAAGGTATACATGGTGAAAATTTCTTAAAATTACTTGAAAGTAGATTAGATAATTTAGTATATAGAATGGGACTTTCTACTACAAGACGTGGTGCAAGACAAATTGTTAATCATGGTCATATTTTAGTTAATGGTAAAAAGGTAAACATACCTAGCTATACATGTAAACCTGGTGATATAATCAGCGTTAAAGAAAACTCACAAGAGCATAAAGCTATTAGACAAACATTAGAAGCTAATATTAAACCTGCTCCATTTGTTGAATTTGATAGCAAAAAGTTAACTGGTACTTATGTAAGATATCCAGAAAGAAACGAACTTAGTGCTGAAATTAATGAATCACTTATTGTTGAATTCTACAATAGATAATAAAAAAATAATCTCAAATGATTATTTTTTTTTCTTTAAATATTTAAAATCAAATTTATTTTTTTCATTTATGACATATTCACCATTTTTTAAAACCCGTGGATAATTATCTTTATAATATTTTTTATTAATTATTTTCACTTTTTCTAAAACCATATCCAACTCTTTTTCTTCATAGCCATAAAATAATTTATAAATAACCCTTATGGCTTTAAATATAACACTACCACTAATCGGATTATTATTTTTGCTAATTATATATTGAGCTATATCTTTAGTTAAGGAATTTAATTTATTTTCTTCTATTAGTTTATCATAATCATATTTATATTTTTCCTTTAATTTATTTACGAATTTTTTATCAAGTTTTTCTATAGAAGATATTATTTCTTTAACTTTTACCCTTTTTAATTTTTGAGAAAAATCATAAACTGTCTTAATATCAAAATAATCTAATTCATAGCATATAGCATCTTGAAAACAAGTCTTATTTTCTTCTATTGTTATTGCTAAAAAGTTATATAAATCTATTAGAATATTATTATCCCAGGTTGGATCGCTTATATAATATCCATCAATGTTATATTTTTTATCTTTTAAATAAACCAAGAGTCTAGAATGATATTCTTCTTCTGTCTCTTCCTTTAATATTTTAAAATCTTTTATTTTGTATTCATTTTTAACAACTAAAAATAAGTCAATACTTTTTATATCTAACTTTTTTAATAAATTTTCAAGAAAATTAGTAAAACCAGAACATACAATATATTCATTATTTAAAATTTTGTAAAAATTTCTTGCTAATAATTTATTTTCTTCATTTTCTTTATATTTCTTAAAGAGCTTTGTAATATTATATGCATAAATGTATTTTTCAAAAGTACTTAACTTTTTTGCAGGTTCTATAATTTTATTTAAGAATTTTTCAACTTTTACATATTCTTTAATTTGAATATTATTTACAAAAACATTTTCATAATTTAATTGTTCTAATAAATCCAAATTTAAATTACTATTATCATGATTTCTTATTTCAATCTTATTATTTTTTTTATATTTTTTTAATAAAAAACATAATTCTACTAAAGCTTCATTATACTTTTCAATTTTATCATAGTTAAAATAAATAATTGTATCACTATTAATATATTTTATATATTTGAAGTATTCTTCAGATAATTTCGGATATATATATAAATATTTTGATTTAATAAATTTATCATATAGAAAAGATCCTAATTTTAAATAATAAATTTTATTAATAATTTTCTGTTTCATATAATCATTTCCATTTACGTTAAGCTACTATAACATAAAACTTAGGAAATAACAATTTATAAAAAGTAACTTATTCTACTTTTTGTAAATTATCAATAACTATTTGATATTTATTAACTCTTCTTTCTACTTTTCCATTAACTAATATTATATTTCCAACTTTAAGTAAAGCTATTAAATTAAATTTATTTGGAAATAGAATAAAATCTAATGATGTTGTTTCGTCACTACATGTTAAGAAAGCCATTTGTTCATTTTTTTTAGTTTTTATTATTTTTATATTTTCTACGTAGACAAATATTTTTATTCTTTTATCAAAATAATTATTAATATTATTTAATTTAATTTGATTATTATACTTAGATATTGGATGATTAGAAATATAAAATCCATATAATTCTTTTTCTTTTTTGATCAACTCATCCTTAGAATATTCCTCTACTCTTTTTATATTTGGTATACTTACCAATAAATCATCTATTCCACTTGATAATTCAGCATATGTTATAGCATCATCTAAAGCTTCTATCATAGTTTTTCTGTTAAAACTAAAACTATCTAAGCAACCTGCTAATATTAACATTTCAATTGTTTTAGTTCCAATATTATTTCCATTTATTTTTTTTACAAAATCAAAATAATCATTAAATTTATCTTCTCTAACTTTCACAATAGTATCAGATACAGTTGAACCTATATTTTTTATTATATTAAATGGTAATAATAATTTATTGTTAATAACTTGATACTTATTAGTACTTAAATTTATATCTGGCTTTATTATTTCAATATTTAATTTTTTTAAACAATCGATATATTCTTTCGTTTTAGAATCACTGCCAATATTATAATTTAGCAATGCTTCATAAAAATAAATTGGACAATGAGTTTTTAAAAAACACATTTGGTACCCTACTAAGGCATAAGCTACGGAATGAGATT
This sequence comes from uncultured Bacilli bacterium, assembly GCA_947626515.1. Taxonomy (GTDB): domain Bacteria; phylum Bacillota_I; class Bacilli_A; order RF39; family UBA660; genus UMGS1124. The sequence goes on along the minus strand of CANQSL010000020.1, from coordinate 14,722 downwards.
TATTAAATCCATAATCAGCAAATTTAACTATTAAATCATATACTTGTTGTGCTATTTCTAATTTATAACCATTTTTTAAAGAATTCTCTATAAATTTTGTTTTTTCTTTTTCTATTACTTCTAACTTTTTTTTGCTTATTGCCCTTCTTATAATATCACTTTCAGAAAAAGTATAATTAGCCATTTTACTAAGTATTTGCATTATTTGCTCTTGATATATAATAATACCATAAGTAGGTTCTAAGATTTCTTTTAAAGAATCATCTAAATATATAATATCTTCCTCTTTATTTTTTCTTCTAATATAAGTATCGATATTTCCCATAGGACCGGGTCTAAATAACGCTATAGCTGCTATTAAATCTTCAAAAGATGATGGTTTCATTTTAGATAAGAAGCTTTTCATTCCTACACTTTCAAATTGAAAAACACCATTTGTATTTGCATTGCTAAATTCTTCATATGTCTTTTCATCATCTAATCTAATATTATTAATATTTATTTTTTTATTGATCTTATTTTCAATGGATTTAATAATTGAATCTAATATACTTAAATCTTTTATTGCTAAAAAATCCATCTTTAATAATCCACATTCTTCTAGATATTCCATAGTATATCCAGTTAAAACATATTCCCTTTCTTTTATCGTTGGTATGATATTAGTTAAAGGAATACTACTTATTACTACTCCAGCTGCATGCGTGCCTATTTGTCTTTTTAATCCCTCTAATTTCATAGATATAAAATAAGCATTTTTTAAATTGCTAAATTGATTCAACATTTTTTTAACTAAGTCATTTAAATTATCTTTTAAAGATACTTTAGCATCTATATAAGAACACAATTTATCTACTATTTTTAAATCTATTTCTAAACATTTGGAAACATCTCTAATTACTTGTTTGCTACCTAAAGTTGAATAAGTTACTATATTAGCTACACAATCATTCCCGTATTTTTTAGTAACATAATCTACTACTTTATATCTTTTAGTAGCATCAAAATCTATATCAATATCGGGCATAGTAATTCTTTCAGGATTTAAAAATCTTTCAAATAACAAATCATATTTTAAAGGATCAATTTCAGTTATGCCTAATGAATAAGAAACTAAAGATCCCGCAGCACTTCCTCTTCCTGGGCCAACTAATACATCGTTTTTTTTGCTAAATTTAACATAATCATACACTATCAAAAAATAATCTACGTATCCCATATTGTTGATTATATCTAATTCATAAAATAATCTTTCTTTATAAGCATTTGAAACATTATTATTCAATCTTTTCTTCAATCCAGTAATAGATAAATTTTTTAAATATTCATATGAATTATCACAGTATTTCGGGATAAACTTTTCTTTTATATCTATTTCTATATTAATATTATCAGCAAATAAATTAGTAGTTTTTATATCAAAAGAATTATTATTTTTTATAAATGTATTATCTTTATAATCTATAAAATTATAATTGCTAATAGTCATTCCTTTTTCAATCATTGTCAAATAATTAATATATTTTGAATCCTCTTTATTAAGAGTAAAAACTTTATTTAAAAATACTACATCATTAGTTATCATTAAACTATTTTTTAACTCATCCTGGTTTTTATAAGATATATATTTTTGTGTATTAATTTGATTAAATAAACCTTTATTTTCATAAGGAATAACTGATATTAAATTACTAGTTTCATATTTTTCATTAAATAAATCTACTAGTCCTTTAAAATTTTTTGGATATATGTAGTATTCAAAATCGTCTATTTTTCTTATTAATCCTATAATTGGTTTTATATTATTTTTTTTACATTTATTATAAAATTCCATAGTACTACATAAATTATCATTTAATATGCCTAATATGGAAATATTATTTTGTTTAGCATACTCAATTAAAGAATCTATAGTTATTAAACTTGAAAGCAAAGTATAATCTGTAATTATTGCTAAATTAATAAATTCCATATTAGTCACCTCTTAAATTTATTATATAATAAATTAAATATTATTTAAATAAGTATTAATTAGACATTATTTTTATTTTATAAGTAATATAATAATATAGTGATTTTATGAAAGACTATTCAAAATACATTTATATAGATAAAAATATTTTTATAAAAAAATATAAAATTAAAGATTACAGTATTATTATTACTTATGCTAATAATTCTACTAAAAAGATTAGATATACTAATAAAGATAAATTAAAAATAAATAAGTTAATGTTAGATCAATATAATTATGCTATTAAAAATAATATAAAATCAATTATAATAAATTATCTTAAATATGAATTTATGTCATTAATATTATTACTTTTTAATTTTAATATGCTTATAAATATTAATTTTTTATTTTTATTATTATTTAATATATATCAAATACATAAAGATATAATAACCTATTATGATTTAACTAAGATTGAAACTTATTTAAATATAATTAATATGAATATTGAGACTATTATAAATGAAAATAATGAATTAACTACAGATTTAAAATCTAAAATGTTTTTAAATACATATAATAATATTAATAAAAGATTAAAAAATAAAGATTATATTTTAGATATTAATAATATTGACAAAATAAGTTTATTTGAATTAAAAAATATATTAAATTATATTAATAAAACTATACATTTAAATGAATATAGTAGTTTAGATATAATAGATGAAGCTGAGAATATTATAATAAATTATAAAAAAAAGAAATATGATTCTTAATAATACCTTAAAGTATTAATAATATTGACTTTTATTTTTTTATATGTTAAACTCAACTAGAACTAATTAAGGAGGGAAAATAATGGCAACAAAAATAACTACAAAAAAACCTTTAACTGGAAATAGACGTTCTCATGCATTAAATGCAACAAAACATAAACAAAAACCAAACTTACAAACATATACAATAAATGGAGAAAAAGTTAAATTAACTGCAAGAGAAGCTAGAACAATATTAAAAGAAACTGCATAATTGCAGTTTTTTTATTTATACCAAGTATCGTTTATATTTACACTAGTACTCTTAGGCATAGGATTAGGCAAATCCAATTTAACTAACAATGGCATTTTAAATGAAACTCCAAAAACCATTGCATTACCTGGTAAAAAAGATTTAACTTTTTCGAATATTGTATCATTTATATTAGTAGTTATTGATTTTATTATATTTAAATCATCTGGATAAAACATTCTTAATACGACAAAATTAGAACATTGACTTAAAGCAGTAATAGAAAGTTCACTAGGTCTTTGAGTAATAAGTCCTAATATAACACCGTATTTTCTTCCTTCTTTTGTTATTCTATCGAAAATATTATAACCTAAAACATCTATATCAGTATCATGTTGAACGTATCTATGTGCTTCTTCTAAAATAATATGTATTGGAAAACTTCCTCTTTCTTGTAATGATGTAGAAAAGTCGAAAAATAATTTTGAATATATCTTTGTTATTTTTTTAGCTAAACGTTCATCTATACAATTTAAATTAAAATTAATTATTTGATATGGTTTTCCATCATTAAATAATTTTCTTACAAACTCACCTTTAGAAATATATTCTCCCACACTAAAGAATTCTTTATCATCACTATTTATTATTTGTTGTAATCTAACTTTTAGTTGATTGTATTCATCATACATTTTATCACTTTTTAATACACCTTCACTAATTAAAGCAAACTCCAAAGAATAATAAATATCATCCAATGTATATGTAAAATTAGGCTGAGCTTCTATATTACCCAAATCTAATTTTTTATACTGTTCCAATAAATCTACGACAAATTGCACTGAATTCATTTTTCCACTTTGGTCAATATTTAAACATTGTCTTATAGTTCTTGTATAACCAGGTTGTGCAATTGTTGTATCTAAATTTAAGGTAGGAGTATTATATCTTGATAGTACTGCAATAATCTGATCTCTAATTTGAGTACTTGTTCTTCCACTTGTCAAAATATCTAAAAGACAACCCGCTATTATATCATTCTTATACTTACCTATATTTTCATCTGTGTTTTTAAATATATAAACAAGCTTTAAAGTTTTTTCTAATATTGGTAATTGATTTGGCGTAGATACGTTTAATAATAAAGCTAAGTCATCGACTCCTAAAAAATATGCTGGAATATTTATTAATGAACCTTCTGGCAATTTCAAATTAGAAGAAAAGTTTTTAAATCCCATACCATTTATATTGTTCAAATTACTAAAAGCAGAATTATATTCTCCATAAACATCAAACAATGCTATGTGTGCGCCAATTGGCATATTTGAAGAACTTTTATAGAATATATTTTGAAGTATTCTTGCAACACTACAACTTTTACCACTTCCAGTATTACCGATAATAGCAAAGTGATTAGAAAAGAAATCATTAAAATTTCCTGTAATATTTAATCCATCATATATTATAGATTTACCAATATAGAAAGAATCAGCACTGTCAATATCTTGTTTTCCTAATAAAGCTTCTAATTCACTCTTATATATTATTCTACATCCTCCACTTAAATTAGGTTTTCTAACTACGCCATTGACAAATACATTATCTATTATTTCTCCAACAATTAAAATTTTAATTTCATTTTTATTAATGGTAGATATTTCTCCAACTATTTTTCTAACATTATCACTAAATATAACATGTATATTCAAATAATTTGTATCAATTGTCTGTGTTTTATTTTCAACTATAACATAGTTATCGTATACATCTATTATTTCTCCAAACATTAAATTCACCTTCTATTATAATATATTTTATCATATAGTAATTTAAAAAAAAAGAGGTTTCCCTCTTAATAAGTAAATACGGCACTAACAATAATAGCGAGTAATATAAATAGTACTAAAACGATAAAGAAGTTGCTAAAATTGTTATTATTGTTAGATGAACCTGAGTTATTATTACATAATTTCATATTATCCTCCTTATATAAATGCACCTACAATGATAATTAATAGGATGAATAATACTAAAATAAACGCAGCAGCACCTATTCCATTGTTGCCACAAGTATTTCCACAAGCTTGGTTCATATAAACCCCTCCTTTTCATTACTCACTTTATTTTATGGTTAAAAACGTTTTTTTGTGCTTAATTTTTATTGTATTTTTATTATTTACACGTTATAATAAATAATGATTAGGGAGGATATGAATGAAAAAGAAAATAATTATTATATTAGTAATGGCTTTAATGATATGTGGTTGTGGAAAAGTTTCTAAATTAGAAAATGGAACCGATGCTGTAGTAAGCATGAAAGATTCAAAAATAAGCGTGGATAGTTTATATGAAAAAATGAAAGATAGATACGCTATATCTGTTCTAATTGATATGATTGATGAAGAAATTCTAAATGTAGAATATAAAGATGAATTAAAAGATGCTGAAAAATATGCTACAGATACAATTGAAGGTTTACAAGAAAACTATGAATCAAAAGATGAATTCTTAGATGCAGTAAATGCATATTACGGTTTCAGTGATTTAAATGAATTTGAAAACTACATTAAATTAAATCATTTAAGAGATTTAGCTACTACAGATTATGCAAAAAAACAAATTACTGATAAACAAATCGAAGCTTATTATGAAAGCGATATCGTTGGCGATATAGAAGCTAGCCATATTTTAATCTCAGTAGATGTTGATGATGATGCTACAGATGAAGAAAAAGAAAAAGCTGAAGAAAAAGCTAAAAAAGAAGCTGAAGATATTATTAAAAAACTTGATGATGGTGAAGATTTTGCAGAATTAGCTAAAAAATATTCAGATGATGAAGGTAGCAAATCAGATGGTGGTGCTTTAGGAAAATTTAATAAAGGTGATATGGTTGAGCCTTTTGAAGAAGCAGCATATGCCCTTAAAGTTAATGAATACACTAAAGAACCAGTTAAAAGTACACATGGATATCATATAATTTTAAAAACAAAAGAATATGAAAAAGCAAAATTAGATGACGTTAAAGATGAAATAATTTCAGATTTAGCAGATGAATTATTACAAGAAGATCCAACAATATCAATCACAGCTTTAACTGAATTGCGAAAAGAAAAATCTATGAAAATAGAAGATGACAACTTAAAAAGCCAATATAATAAATATATAAATTCTTTATATAATTATTATAATACTACTCAAAGTGCTTCATAAAAATTTAACTTTTTAGTTAAATTTTTTTTATTTCTTTTTATTGCTAGCAACATATTTACTCAATAAATTATTTTTTGTCTTTAAAACAGTTAATAAAACTATCAAACAAAATATAAAAATAATTACATCTACTATATAATTAAATAATCCCTTACTGTTAAAAAAATCATATATAAATGCTATAACTGAATAAAATATTCCTATAATATCTATCGTTAAAAGCCTATTCATTTTTTTTGATATTATTGGTTTTTCCTTTTTAAAATCATTATATACTTTTTTCTTTTCTTCTTTTCCCATTCTATCATATTTAGTTTTCATTATAATACCTCTTTATTTCTTCAATTTGAAATCCTTTTTTATATAAATAATTTATAACTCTAAATTCTAATTCTTTATCTTCATATTTTTTACTATATTTTCTTTTTATTAATTCCATTTCTTTTTTTAATTGTTCACTATCATCTTTTAAAGATAAATTATCCAATACTTCTATTATAGCGTATTTTTCATAACCCAAATTCATTATATCATTCAATACTTTATTTTTAAAAGAATAATTACTAAGTTTTTTATTTTGTTTATATTTTTTTAAAACTATATTATCTATTCTTTCATTCCAATTATATTTATTTAAATAATTGTCAATATCAAATTCATCTAATCCTAAATTTATTAATTGTTTTTTTATTTTTATTGGGCCATTATTTGTTAAATTATATTGATCGTTTATATAAGATTTTAAATACATATCCTTATTTAAATACCCATCTTTATATAATAATTTAATTAATTTTTCTATATTATTTTCATTTATATTTAATTTTTTTAAATAATTTTTAATTTCTAATTCTGTTCGCAATTTTTTATTAATTAACTTTATTGATTTATAATATCCATCTAAAAAAGTATTATAATTAATTATTTCTTCAACCTTTTTTTTATCTATTTCTTTATTGATTAATAAATTATATTTTATAATTACATCATCATATAATATTACTTCCAAATCATTTTCAAAAAATACTTTATATGTATTCGATTTATCTTTTTTAAATTTTTCTATTTTCATAAACTCATTCTTTCTAAATTAATTATAATAATCAAACTTTTGTTTGTCAATATTATAAAAAAAAAGATATCATAAATCGATATCTTCTACTCTTCTTTCCTTCTTCTTGTCTTTCTTTTCCTTTTTTTTAGCTTTTTTCTTTGTTTTATCAGGAACATCTTCTAAGTTAATTTCTTCTGTATTAAAAGTATTTTCAACTTTTTCTTCTACTTTCTCTTCTTTTATTTCTTCTTCCTTTACTTTCTCTTTTTTAATTTTTTCTTTTTTAGTCTTTTTATTTTCTTTTAATTCTTTTGGCTCTTCAATATTAGTTATTTCTTCTTTTTCTAATTTTGAATTAATTATTTTCTTTAATTTTTTACTCTTACTTGAAAGAAGCATAGCAATTATAATTAAAAATAATATTATTATAGATTCAGCAATTATAATATATTCACTATACATAGTTTCAACTTGCTTTTTAGAATAGTTATTTATATCAAATACTTGAAAAGTTTTATCTTTTGTATTATATGTATAATAATTTTCTTTTCCAGTTTCTATATTCATTCCATAAATAATTATTACATCATCATATAATTTATATCCTTCTATATCATTTTCATTAATCTTAATAGTTTTTTTAGGTAAATTTATATCTACTTCTTTTAATTTTAATATATTTATTGTAGTTAAATAATTTATCAATTCATTATATTTAGTATATTTACCATTATTATATATATATAAAGATATTTTTCCTTTGTTATCTTTTAGTCCAACTAATACATAATTAGTTTTTTTATTTTTAAATGCTGGTATTTCATTATTATCTATTTTTATTGTAGTTTCTTCAAAATATTTAGGAATCTTTATATCTTTAAGATCTCTTAATACTGTATAATTCTCTCCATCAACTTTAACGTTTATTGGATCTTTTTCTTTTCTATTTAAAATTATTGTATAAGTTCTAGTTGCACCATTCTCTGCCTTAACAACAACTTTAAGTTTATTTTCTCCTTCTAAAACTTCAACTTCTCCATTACCACTAATAGTAGCTTTACTATGTGAAGCTTCAGCTTGTATATTTACTTTATCTACATTATTTTCAACAGTTGCAGTATATTCTAAAACATCTTTTTCAAATTTTGGACTAATTTCAATTCCTTCTACACTCAAACTTTTCAAATTATTGTCTGAACTTAAAGGAGTTTGCGGATTACTATTTCCAGAAGGAATAATAGGACGTGTTGTAGGCTTTACTATGTTAATACTACAACTTGAATTAGGAAATGCTTTTTCTCCATCATAATCTGAAATAGCTGAACTAGTCTTTACATAAGCTGTTCCTTCTGCAACAGCTTTAAATGTATATGTATAAGTTATACTAGTAACAAAACTATCAGATATATCATGTAATGCAGTTCCACTAATATATTGTAATTTAGATGAATCGTAACTTAATGTTGTATCCCACATTGCATCGCTGGAAGAACCTGTAACTGTAACAGTTATAGTATTATTTAAAGTTACAGTTCCACTAGATGAACATGTTGCACTTGCTTTAGGTGCAGCATTAACAATAGTTGGCATAATTATTAATACTGCAACTAATAAATTTAAAAATCTTTTTTTCATTTTTCCTCCTACTTCTTAATTATACGTTTTCCCAACAAATGAGCTTTTATCATTGCTAAATCAGATATATCAATTTTATCATCATTATTAATGTCTGCTGCTAAAGCTTTAATTCCTTCTAATTCTCTTACGTCTAATAATTTCGCTTTAACCATAGCTAAATCTGATATATCTATATTGCCATCACTAGATACGTCACCTGTAATCTTTAATGTAAACTCTGTCTTTTTATCATTAACAGTAATTATTAATTTATCTCCAGTTGCTACAACGCCTTTTTTCTTTTTATTTCCGTTAATATCTTTAAATGATACAGTAGCGACATACTTTTCTTTAATCAATGTATCTATATCGACAATATTAGTTCCTAATGGAATACTACTAACAGTGTTGTTATCGTTATCATAACCAAGATTACTAATTATATCTCCTGCAGTCTTATCACCTAAATCAATTTTATTAACAGTAATTGTATAAGTTTTCTTATTTCCATTAGCAGCTTTAACAACTACTTTAATAGTTGTTACATCATCTTTAATTTCATATGTCTTTGCTCCAGTTACAGTAGCATATTCACTTGCAGCTTTAGCACTAACTTTAACTGATTTTGTAACATCTGTTACATTACATGTATAACTTGTTGCTCCTGAATAAAATGTTGGATTTAAATCACATCCTGTTACAGACAAGCTTTTTAAATTGTTTTCAGCATTATCTTGTATAGATAGACTAGTTTGATTAGGCATATTATTATAAACTGGTATTTTAAAAGTAAATGCACTATCCAAACTATCATTATTTCTATAAGAATTATACATAGATATTGCTTCTGATGGCAATACTCTCACATTTGCCATATATTGATGGTTATATAGAGATTGTCCATTAATTGTATTAAATTTTTGATAATACAAAGTATCTTGACCAACACTTGTATATCCATTAGCGATTAAAGCAGCTCCTCCCAATATAGCAGGATATGGATTATCCCAATTATTAGCCTTTGCTGTCGCCAATGCATTAGCGACAATATCACTGCCATATGCGTTTATATTAAAATAATTATAATAAATTTTTCCGTCATCGCCATCCATATTAATAGTAGCACTACCGTTTCTTCCTTGTTCTTGTATAACTCTACTTGCAAGTTGAATAGGACTTGTATTATACTCTTCTCCTGCTATAACAAATGTTTTTGCATAAGTATAATCTTTCTTTTTATATTTATAAGAGCCTTCCATAAAAGTTCCATTTAATATATTTTGAACTGATCTTTCTGTATGTAATTTAGAATTATAAGATAGTTGTTCAAACATAAATATAGTATTTTCATTTAACCAATTTCTAGGGTCCATATAATAACTTATTGTTTGTTTAGTTGGAGCATGCCAATAGCTTTCAAAAACTGTATACTCTCCATTCGAATAAACAGATGGATCCGTTGACCATAAACTTTTATCAGAAGAATTTTGTATTAAATTTTTATAAACAGGATCATATTCTTCATTAACAGCAGTATCCCAATCTAATCCATCATTATATTTTGAAACTTCAAAATTCCAATTAGGATGCATACTATGTAGTTTAGCTAAAGGTTCTATATAAGTTTTAGGAAAACCTTTATCTTTTAAAGAATCTTCATAGTCAGAATCAATAGTATATTTTTTCTTATTCTTAAAATATCCACTATAAATATATCCAGTATAATTAGCACTATAATAATTTGTATATATTTTATACCATTTTTCATTTTTATAATCTACAGTCTCTAAAATTTCAACTTTATGATCAGTTGGCAATTTTATAATTTCATTATCAACATCTTTTAATTTAGTACTACTACCAGGAGCTTCTCTTATATAATTTGGCTCACTACATTCTGCCACAGTAAAAGAACTTGATGCAAAAACATCAAAAGTACAAAAAATATTAATTGTAAATAATATTAATAAACAATTTAATATTTTCTTCATATACTACTCCATTCTTAATAATTATATCAAAATTATATACAATTTTAAATATATTAGTATAAATAAAATGTAAATATTACATATTAAAAAAATTTAGCTTTTAAAAGCTAAACTATAATTTTTCTAAAACAGCATCATTTTTTTCAATACATCTTACTAAATCAGTTCTATCATATTTGTTAAAAATACTTCTAAATTTATCGGGATTATAGAAAAACATTTTTAAATGATTCATAAAACATGCTTTTATATTATTTATTCCATAAGATTTTAAATGATTATAATTTGTAGTAACCAATCTTGAAAAAAACTCTAACTTCTCTAAATCTTTTTGATCATAAGTGCTTTTTATTTTGTTTATTTCTTCTAAAGTTAAATCTAAATCAAACAAATATTCCATTCTAATTACCTCCATTAGAAAGCTCTTTTGCTTTCATAATTAATTCTGTAATATCTATATCCTTAATATACTCACCATAATTCATTATAGCTTGATCTAAATTGTAATTTTTAATTCTAGGGAATTTTTCTAATATTAACCCGATAGCTTCTAAACTTTGACCAGCACCAATTAATTTGTTTAATATGTTCTCTAGTTCACTATCTGTCATTTCTACAAAAATATTAGGAGCATAATAAACATTATCCAAATTAATATTATTTCTATTTAAAGTATTAATTATATTTTGATAATTTTGTTCATTATAATTTTGTTTCAAATAATTTTGATCCTCTTCTTTGAATTGTTTTAAATTTATTCCATTTACAGTAAACATCTCTTCTATTTGTTTTTCGTTAGCTTTATTTATTGTTTCTTCTTTTATAGGATTACCAAATATATCTGTCATAGTTGGATCCTTTTTTATTTCATTATTTTCTAAAGGTTGTCCAAATACTTCATTATATGCATTATCTATTTTTTGTTCAATATTTAATGTTTCTTTTTTATCCTCTGTTTCAGGTATTGAATTTACTGTAGTAAATAAATCATCTATCTTATCATTAATTTGATTTATATCCATATCAGATATTTCAGAATTATTTAAATCTTCATTATTTGTGTTATTTTCCGTTAAAGAATTATCTGATAAATTTCCCATATCAAAATCAAAATCGAAATTAGTATCATCATTAGAAGTTTCACTAGTGTCTTCAGTTTCATTAGTATCGTTTAAAAATGGATTTTCTAGAGAATCAGTATTTGTATCTATTTCATTTTCTGTATTTTCATCTTTAACTTCATTATTAATATTTTCATCTATTTGATTATTTATAAAAGTCATTTCATCTTTAAAATTCTTATTTCCATCTATATTAGCTATCTCATCAAATATAAGTGTATTTTCTATTTCACCATTTAAATTTTTACTATCTTGTTCTTTAAAACTATCAATAATAGGGGCTTTATAATCAGATAAATTATTAGAATTATTAGTAGCATAATCAATAATTTCTGTTAGTCTCTCATTATAATATTCATATGAGATTTTTATATTTTCTAAACGTTCTTCTTTTATTGTTTTATCTTTTTTCAAATTAATTAATAAATCTTTAATAGTTCTTGCTTTATTTGTTAACTCTGCAATATGTTCCTTTTCTTTACTTATACTTATTAAATTTTCATTAATTTTAGCTTTTATTTCCTTATTTCCAGCTTCTATTACAGATAAAAGATTCATTTTACTATACTTTTCTTGTAACTCTGCTAAAGACATTTCTAAATCTTTATTTTCACTTTCCAATAAATTAATCTTTTCTTTAGCCTCATCTACTTGAATTTTATATTTTTTAGCTTCTTCTACTTTTTTATCCATTTGCATTTGTATATTATTTAATGTTTCTATAGAAGCATCTAAATTATTTTTCATAGTATCTATAATAGCTTTTAAATTTTCATTAGTCTCACGAATCATACTATCCATAATAACAACCTTCCTATTCTATAGAGAATTATAGCAAAAAAAAATAATAATGTAAATAAAAAATACTAAATTAATTAGTATTCTCTATTATATATGGATTTTCCTTTGTTCCATCTCCACTTGTTATTTTTATATCTTTATTTAGTACTATAGATGGCCATATATATCCCGTAGTAGAAGTAACTCCACTACCACCACTAATGGCACAAGATAATGTACCATTATCACACAAACCAGCTGATGTGGTTGTACTGAAATGACTTATCAATCGAATATAGTTTGTATTTTGGTTAAAATGGTTTTGTAATTTAAATATATAGGAATTTTTATTACCAGTTCTACTTCCAATAATCCCAGCAAATACTACCTCATCTGCTGATAAGCTAGATACATAGTCATTAAAAAATGTATCATTTTCAAGATATAAAAGTGTAGCATATGGATTACTAGTGTAATCCCATAATCTTTTTCTTATAGGATAAGCATAATATTCAAAAACTTTAACGGTAGTAGTATCTTCCAATCTCCATTTTTCATATTTGATAATATTCTGAAATTCACTTTTTAATGTAGGTTTATTATTTGATGGATAAATCGTTTCTATATTATCTGTAAATTTTTCGTTAAACCATTTTTGTAGTATAGTTCTCATACAAGTTTCTTTATCATTAGTACAATTCTCATAATCTGGTGCAATAGAAGAATTTACATATTTGTATCCATAACTGCCTTGTCCAATAAACGCATTTTCTCCACCTTCAGCACTTTCACATATTTTTGTCTTATCTTCTAATATTAACTTAATACTTCCATCTCCTTCAATACGTACTATTCTCCAACACATATTATTAAAGTTTAAGTAATTATCATTAACATTTCCCCTAAAGTAATATGATCGTCCTAATGTATCTTCTGTTACTGATAGTGTTCTTTCATTTTCTCCACTTACTTCTTGTGCTGGTATTGTCTTTGGAGATGGTGAATATATTGTACTTGTTTCTTCTTTTGGATTTATTGCATTATCTACTATACTATATGCAAGTGTCCCCTCATCAAATGGATTTTCATCTACTTTATAAGCATTACCCTTTGTTCCATCTCCACTTAATAATGTTATACCTTCCTTCAATACTATAGATGGTCTTAAAGATAAATTATTATCTGAACCTGACAATCTGTAATCATAATTAGAAAAAATACTTAAATCTGATGAAAGCATATAAGTTAAATCATAAGAAACTTGATGATACGCTAAACTTAAAGATAACCAGTATATATTAGAATTTGACATTATTAACTTTAAATAACTATTACTATTCATATTACCTGAACTTATTACTCCAGCAAAAACTATTTCATCTGCAGTTAATGTTGCAATATAATCTGTTGCATATGTATTTTTACTACTTAATGTTTTTGATTTTAGTGTAGCATTTTTTTTCAATCGCAATCTATATGAAGATTCAGAATGTCCTTCACCTTTTGCTTTTGCTTCTTCAGTTCTAGAATATATTGTCTCTTGATCTCCTAAATTCCATATATCTTCTTTTAATAATTTTTTATCAAAATTGTTTTCATTAAACCAATTATCAAACTTGTTTTTCATGCATGTATTGCTATCAGATGTGCAATTCTCATAATCAGCTAACTTTTTAGAATCTATTGTTTTAAATCCATAACTACCTATTCCAATAAATGCATTTTCTCCTCCTGTTGCATTCTTACATGTACTTGTTTTATCTTCTAATATTAACTTTATACTTCCGTCGCCTTCAATACGAACTATCCTCCAACACATTCCATTAAAATCTATATAATTATCTAATACATTACCTCTATAATAATAACTATTTCCATAGTCATCTTTTGTTATACTAAGTGTCCTTTCATTTTCTCCACTTACTTCTTGTGCTGGTATTGTCTTTGGAGATGGTGAATATATTGTACTTGTTTCTTCTTT
>CANQSL010000019.1 GCA_947626515.1 uncultured Bacilli bacterium | reverse complement strand
AAAGGTATATTCTATCATATAATAATACTGACATTTCTATAAAATCTTATACTGACATTTTAAAAAAGGTTTAACAATCTTTGTTTTTTTCTTGATAATACTTTAATTATTTGATAAAATATGTATGGTTTTAATAACCAAATAGACACATTTACAGATTGCTGAATCTAGTGGCTATTGTCGAGGAGGCAAAAAGAAGTAAATGGGTGATAAACGAAAGGAATGTGAAATTATGGCTCAAGTTGTTTCTATGAATTATTTATTAGAAGCAGGTGTTCATTTTGGACATCAAACAAAAAGATGGAATCCTAAAATGAAGGAATACATCTATACTTCAAGAGATGATATTTATATAATTGATCTTGAAAAAACTGTACAATGCATTGAACGTGCATATGATGCAATTAAAACAATTGCAGAAAACGGAGGAAAATTTTTATTCGTTGGTACTAAAAAACAAGCTAATGAAGCTAGTGAAGAAGAAGCTCAAAGAAGTGAAAGTTTCTTTGTAACTGAAAGATGGTTAGGTGGTACATTAACTAATTTCCGTACTATTAGAAGACGTGTTAAACGTTTAGAAGAAATAGAAGCTATGGAAACTAATGGTATGTTTGACATGCTACCTAAAAAAGAAGTTATAGGCTTAAGAAAAGAATATGAAAAATTAAATAAGGTATTACGTGGAATTAGAGATATGGATAGACTTCCAAATGCTTTAATTATAGTAGATCCTAAAAAAGAATATAATGCAATTAGAGAAGCAAGAAAATTAAATATTCCAGTATTTGGAATTGTAGATACAAACTGTGATCCAGATGACGTTGACTATGTTATACCTGGAAATGATGATGCAGTTAGAGCAGTTAAAGTTGTATTAGGTGTATTAAATAATGCTATTTGTGAAGCTAAAGGTTTAGAAATTGTTGATTATATAACTGAAGAAGAACCAAAAAAAGTTACTAAAAAAGATTTAGAAGTTATAAAAAAGGATGAAGAAGAAACAGATGAGACTCCTAAGAAAAAGGTAACTAAAAAAGAACAAAAAGAAGAAGTAGTTGAAGAAACAATGGAAGATACTGTAGACTTAACTAAAATGACAGTTGCTGAACTTAAAAATTTAGCTAAAGAAAAAGGATTAACTGGTTATACATCTTTAAAAAAAGACGAATTAATTGAATTATTAAATAAATAATAAGGAGAATATATATGATAAGTGCAAAACAAGTAAGTGAATTAAGAGCTTTAACTGGTGCTGGTATGATGGATTGTAAGCAAGCTTTATCAGCAACTAATGGGGATATGGATGCTGCTGTTGATTGGCTAAGAGAAAAAGGTATTGCAAAAAGTGCTAAGAAATCAAGTAGAATAGCTGCAGAAGGTTTAGCTAATATATATGTTGAAGGTAATACAGCTGTTATATTAGAAGTTAATAGTGAAACTGACTTTGTTAGTAAAAATGAAGAATTTACTTCTATGATAGATGAAATTGGTACAGCTTTATTAAAAAGTGATGCTAAAACTTTAGAAGATGCTCTTGCAATCAATTTAAAAGAAGGAACAGTAAATGATTTAATAGTTGCAAAAACAGCTAAAATTGGAGAAAAGTTATCTTTGAGAAGATTTGAAATTATAAATAAAAAAGATAATGAAGTTTTTGGTACATATTTACATATGGGTGGAAAAATTGCTGTTATCGTCAAAGTAGAAGGTGCAGATGAAAATGTTGCAAAGGATGTTGCAATGCAAGCAGCTGCTATGAAGCCTCAATATTTAGATGAAGCAAGTGTTCCAAGTGATGTTATAGAACATGAAAGTGAAGTTATTAAAGCTCAAGCTATGGAAGAGGGAAAACCTGCCGATATCGCTGAAAAAATGGTTACTGGTAGAATAAAGAAGTTTTATAAAGAAATTTGTTTAGTTGATCAACCATTCATAAAAGATGGAGATATAGACGTTAAGACTTATGTAAAAAATAATGGTGGAAGCGTTTTGTCAATGACTCGTTATGAAGTTGGTGAAGGTATGCAAAAAAGAGAAGAAAACTTTGCAGAAGAAGTAATGAATCAAATAAAATAATCTACAAAAATAGATTATTTTTTTTATATATAGTATACTAAGAATAGTAAAGAGGTTTTATATGAACAAAAAATATATAGTCTTAATTGTAATTGGTTTATTGTTGCTATTATCTGGATTAGTTATATTTTTTAATAATAAAGAATATAAAGATGATGAAAATACTTTATATTCAATAAAATTCGATAATTTAAAAATGAGATTTGAAAGATATGATTATTCAATAGGGCAAAATCAAATAGTAGGAGTTGAAATTAGTAAAAATAAAGGTAAAACATATGAAAAAATAACTGATGAACCAATAATAGTTAGTATGGAACCTAAATTTATTTTTTTAAATCAACATTTAGGTTTTGCTATATCAAAAACAAACTTAGAAAAATATAATGATTATTTAGGTTTAAAGGTAACAAATGATGGTGGCAAGACATTTATTGATAGTAAGATTAATTATGAAAATCCAAATATTGATATTATAACTGTTGAAGATGTTCCATATTTTGAAAATAATATGCTTAAGTTAAATTGTTCTATTTATCAAGTAAAAAAAGATAACAGTGGTTATGAAGATATAGATTTAATATTTATTAGTACAGATAATGGATTAACTTGGAATTTAGATAATAAAAAGTAATGTCATGCATTAATTTTTATAGTCTTGTTTTAAAGGTATTAATTTTGTATAATATTATTGGTGAATAATATGAAGTTTTTAAGCGATTTAGGTATTGATATAAAGAATTTAAATTTATTAAATATTGCGCTAACTCATTCTAGCTATTCTAACGAATGTGGTGGAGAAGACTATGAAAGATTGGAATATTTAGGAGACTCAGTTTTACAACTTATCATGAGTGAGTATTTTTATAAAAACACCGACATGAGAGAAGGAGATATGAGTAAAACTAGGGCAAGATATGTATGTGAAAATGCTTTATATGAGTATTCTAAAAAAATTAATTTAATACCTTATATTAAAGTTGGTCATAGTTTAGATCATACTGAAAATGTAACTATTATAGCAGATATATTTGAAGCAGTATTAGCAGTTATTTATTTAGAAAAAGGGATAGATGTAGCAAAAGACTATATAAATAAAATTGTAATTCCCTATGTAGAAAATAAAACTATTTTTTTGAGTGATTATAAATCTCATTTACAAGAAATGGTTCAAACAGAAAAAAAATCTTTAGAATATATTTTAGTAAATGAATCTGGTCCTGCACATGATAAAACTTTTGAAGTAAATGTATTAGTAGATGGTATAATTTTTGGAACGGGCATTGGGAAAAGTAAAAAAGAAGCAGAACAAGAAGCAGCTAAAGATGCTATTAGAAAAGCAGCATAGGTGAATTATGAAATTAGTAAGTATTAAAAGCCACGGCTTTAAATCTTTTGCAGATAAAATTGAAATAAATATTAGAGAAGGAATTACGGGTATAGTTGGACCTAATGGAAGTGGCAAATCTAATATTGTCGATGCTATAAAATGGGTATTAGGTGAACAATCTATTAAGACATTACGTGGTACAAATAATATGACTGATGTTATTTTTCAAGGGAGTAATTCTAGAAAACCCATGACTAGAGCATGGGTTAGTTTGACATTTGACAACGAAGATCATTATTTAAATAGTGATTTTAAAGAAATAGAAATAAAAAGAGTGGTATATTCTACAGGAGACAATGAATATTTTATAAATAATGCTAAAGTTAGATTAAAAGACATTACAGACTTATTTTTAGATAGTGGATCTAGTACTAATTCTTTTAATATAATATCCCAAGGTAAAATTAGTGAAGTTTTAAGTGGTAAAAAGGAAGATAGAAGAGCAATAATAGAAGAAGCAGCTGGTATATTAAAATATAAAAAACATAAAGAAGAAACATTAAGAAAAATAGAAAAAGCTAATGATAATATAGAGAAAGTAGATTTGATTATTAAAGAAATAGAATCAACTATATTGCCCTTAAAACAAGAACGAGACGATGCTATAAAATATAAGAAAATAAAACAAGATGCAGATGAATTAGATATAACTTTAACTACTATTGATATTAAAGAAATAGAATCAAAAACTAGAGTATTAAAAGATGAAATAAATAAATTAAATGATGAACTAATTTTATTAGATAATACTAATACTAAAGATTCTACAGAAATAGAAAAATTAAAATTAGAGAATTCAAAATTAGATAAAAGTATAAATGATCTTAGTGAAGAATTAATTAATTTAAATAAAGAAATAAGTGAAAAAGAAGCATTAAAACAAGTTACTATCGAAAGAAAAAAATATGAAGTAGACGATATAAAAATACAAGATAATATTGTACTTCTTAAAGAAAAAAAATTATCTATTGAAAGTAATATTAAAGTAGCTAAAGAAGAAATAAATTCTATAAAAGAAGATTTAGAAAATATCAAAAATAAAGAATTAAATATAAATAATGATTATAAAAAGATGTATTTAGATAGAAATAATACATTAAATAAATTAAAAGAAGCTAATTTAAAAGAAGAACAATTAAAAAATAAAATTAATATATTAGAAAATAACTTGAATAATAATTATAATATACCTAGTAGTGTTAGAAATATATTAAATAATAATACAATTGAAGGAATACATAATATAGTCGGAAATATTATAGAATGTGAAGTTATATATAAAGATGCTTTATCAATTGCATTAGGAGCAAATACCAATACTGTTATTGTAGAGAACGAATTAGCAGCAAAAGAGGCTATTAAATATTTAAAAAATAATAAATTAGGTAGAGCGACATTTTTTCCATTAAATGTAATAAAACCTAGATTTGTAGAAGAATATATTTTAGAAAAATGTAAAAATACAAAGGGATTTATAGATACTTTTGATAATTTAGTTGAAACTAATGCAATTTATAAAAATATTATTAAAAATTTATTGGGCAATGTATTAGTAGTAGATAAAATTGATACTATGAATACACTTGGAAAAATAATTAATTATTCATATAGAATAGTTACTTTAGATGGTGAGATATTACATACTGGTGGTGCAATTACTGGAGGATTTAATAAGATAAATAATAGTATAATATTAGATAAATATGAGCTTGAAAATAGTAAAGGTGAATTAGAATATACAATCAAAAAACAAGCTGATTTAAATGAAAATTTAAAAAAACAAGAAGAAGAACTAGATATAATAAATGAAACTATAAAAAATATAAATAATACTAAAAATGATGTAAATAATAAATTAGAAGTAAAGAGTAAATACTTAAATAATTTAGAAAAACAACTTCAAGATGTATTAAATGAAATTGAGGGTAATAACAATATGTTATCCAATAGTATAGATAATGAATTAGATAATATTTTGAATAAGTATTATGAATTAAATAGCAAAAAAGAAATATTAAATAATAATTTAAGTAAACTAAAAACTGATAGAAATGAAATACTTTCTAGAATAGATGAAATAGAAAATAAAAATAAATCTCAAAATTCTAATTATAATAAGATGACTAATGAATTAAAAAATAAAGAGATAGAACTTAGCAAATTAGAAATAAATTTAGATAATAATTTATTAAAATTAAATGAAGAATACAATATGACTTATGATAATGCTAGGAAAAATTATGATTTATCTATAGATATAAAATCATCTAAGGCAAAATTAAATACACTTAAAAGTGAACTGAGTTTATTAACTAATATTAATTTGGGAAGTATAGCAGAATACGATAGATTAAATGAACGATTTGAATATTTAACTAGTCAAAAATTAGATTTAGTAAATTCTATAAATAATTTAATGGAAGTTATAGATGACTTAGACAAAACTATGATTTTAAAATTTAAAGAAACTTTTGATAAAGTAAATATTGAATTTAATAAAGTATTTAAAAAATTATTTAAAGGTGGTCATGGTGAAATTAAATTGACAGAGCCAGAAGATATTTTAAATACAGGAGTAGATATTATAGCGAGTCCTCCTGGAAAATCATTAAAAACAATTAACTTGCTTTCAGGTGGAGAAAAAACATTGACTGCAATAGCATTACTTTTTGCAATACTAAATATTAGATATGTTCCATTTTGTATATTAGATGAGGTAGAAGCCGCATTAGATGAAGCAAACGTAGATATGTTTGGCAATTATATTAATGAATATAAGAATAAGACTGAATTTATAATAATAACACATAAAAAACGTACAATGGAATACGTTGATACTTTATATGGTATAACTATGCAAGAAAGTGGTGTATCTAAATTAGTAAGTGTAAAATTAGATGATATAAATTAATTAGTGTTATAATATGTATATATAGGAGGTAAATATGTATTATTTTAAATATGAAAGGAATAAAATAGGGAAGTATAAAGTTATTGTCGATAGGGATAATCTGATGGATTTAAAAGATGATATAATTAAAAATTGTACTGAATATAAAAAGATATCTCAATATGTTCTTTCAGATAATGAAATAATAGCTCCTGAAAATTCAAGAAATTTTTATAGTGAATTTATTAGAACAGAAAAAGTGAAAACAATAGATTTAAAAGTTAAAGAAACGAATTTATATTATGTTGAATATGAAATGCCGTTTGAGATTCCTGGAGTTGTAAAATATATTGATAGGCTTCTTGATAACGATGCTTCAGTAGTAGACTATTTATTATGTTTAAGGCCTAAATTTATTTCTTCAAATAAAAAAGAAAGACTGTTAAATATAATAAAAAATTGTGATGCATCTAATATAAATAATCATTTAACCGAATTAGAGTATTTAACTGAATTAGTAAAATTTGAATCAGTAAATAAGCATACTATACCAATTAAAGAATATTATGAAGCTATTGCAAACACTATATCTTTTGAAAAAGTAGATGAAATAGATAAAGAATTAATAAAGGAAAATATAGCTTTCTTTGAACAAGATGATATAAAAGTAAAAAAATTAGAAAACAAATAGATTTCGACAAATTAAATATAAAGTTTTTAATATAATTATATAGGTGGTTATATTGAAAACTTTTTATATTTTTAAAATTAAAAAAGATTTTATCAATACAGCAAAAAAAGATCCATTATCAATCTATATTATTTTAAAATCTATATTAAATCATAATAAACTAGATATAGAATCTGCTTTTAATACTTTTGATAGTATTTGCATATCTATTAATAAAACATTTTTTAATAGCTATATATTTGATATATTATCAAATGCGGATGAATATTCTAAATTTAAAAATGTTCATATGTATTATGATTATTTAAGTGGAGAATCAAGCAAAATTACAATTAACAAATGTTATGCAAAAATTAAAAGTAATATCAAAGAAAATACTTTTTTAAAAATCATAAAAAATATAAGTAATTTATTTATAGTAAATTTTGATGAAAATGAATATTTATTTACAGGTAGCTATATTAAACTTGTAAATAGTATGAATATTTAGTATAATTAATTGGGAGTGATTATATGTTACATGATATATTGTTAGTAGTAATTGGTTTAATAATTGGAGCAATAATAGGTTTTTTTGTGGCAAGTAAGATTATGAAAAAATATTTAAAGAAAAATCCACCAATTAATGAAAAAATGATAGAAACATTGATGAGTGGAATGGGTAGAAAACCAAGTCAAAAACAAGTAAGACAATTGATGCAACAAATGAATAAAATGATGTAGTATGAAAATAGATTTAAATTATTTGAATAGATTTGGAAAAATAGATATAGACGAAGATGTAATCTTAGATAAAGAAATATATAAAGATAGTGAAGTAAGAGATATAAAATCGTTACATGTATCTGGAGTAATTGAAGTTAATTATGAAGACGATGTTATACTAAATTTAGATATGAAAGCTACTATAGTTTTACCTTGCGCAGTCAGTTTACAAGATGTATTGTATAGTTTTGAAACTACTTGTGATGAAAATTTAGGTAAATTTGAAGAAATACTTAAAAATAATAAAAATATACTTGAAATATCTCATATTTTATGGGAAAATATTGTATTGGAAATTCCCATTCGTGTTGTGGCAGATGGTGTAGAGCCTTCCAACACTTCTGGGGATGGATGGGAATTAATTAGCGAATAGGGAAGGAGTGATAATATGGCAGTTCCATTTAGAAGAACTAGTAAAACAAAGAAAAGAATGCGTAGAACACACTTAAAAAAAGAAACACCAGCATTAGCAACTTGTCCTAATTGTGGTGCAGCTATAAAACCTCATAGAGCATGTACTGAATGTGGTCAATATAAAGGAAAAGAAGTAATAAAAATGTCAGATAAGGAAGAAAAATAATCTGACTTTTTAAAAAATAATAAAAACTACATTGATAATGATGTAGTTTTTTCGTCTATAAATTTATTTTTTTATCTTAGTTTTTTAATTTTTTCTAATTCAAAGTCTTTATCAGAAAATTTATTTATATAATTGAACATACTATTTGCATCGTCAATGATATCTTGACCTCTAACATTCATTTCTTCAGGTTGGCAAATTACTATATCATTGGGTTTTAAATCGATTATTTTTCTTATCATACGGTCACTGCAAGTGCTTCCATATCCTTCATTCCAACTTCTATATATATTAGGGGTTTCTTCTCTTAGTCTAAACACTAATCTTCGTAAAAATGATGGATGGCAAAGTGGAAAATACAATTTTTGAACATTTAAACGTTCACAATCCTTTTTCAAATTAAACTTAGCATAATGAACTTGATCACTTTCTGATGACATTGTAAATACATTTAATCCTACACTGAAACCCATATTTTCTAATATTTCTACTATACATAAAGTAA
The DNA here is from genome assembly GCA_947626515.1 of uncultured Bacilli bacterium. Taxonomy (GTDB): domain Bacteria; phylum Bacillota_I; class Bacilli_A; order RF39; family UBA660; genus UMGS1124. The sequence continues at coordinate 20,273 of CANQSL010000019.1, read as the reverse complement.
TAGCACCACGATTAAATATTTGAGAAGTTGAAACCTCACTTAATATAGCAGAATTATAATAAATATCTATATGCTTTCTCTTAGGATAGTTTTTTGTTAACATAGAAAGCGGATTGCCTTCCAAATAAGCTTTAACATCTGGAGCATACCCAACATAAAAATTATATTGTTTACTTTTAGTTTTAGACCACTTAATATATTTTTCTAATAAAAGTTTTAACTCTACTAGTTTTTCGAAATCTTCATGATATCCAAATTTGCAAAATTGTTTTGCTTCTTCTAATGATTGAGTTTTACAGAAGGAATAATTTTCTTCTTCACTTGATGGATTTCTTCCAAAAATACGTTCATTTACTTCGTGAGTATCTAAATAGTCAATAAAATCAGTAATTGAATCAAATTCATACTTCATAATTTTATAGCCATTTTTAGCATAATAATTATACATAATTATCTATTTATCCTTAATTTTTTTATTCCATCAAAATATTTATTGCTTGTAGAAACATTTTTCATATTGCCAATAATCATATTTATATCATCTTGATTTAAATTTTTTACTACATTTGAAGTAAGAATATCTTCAACTGGAAGATTATTTATATCCTTTTTGTATACCTTTCCAATTCCACGAGTTGAAACTATATGAGGAATATTACTAGAAAATACAGAGTCTCTAAATGCCCACATAAATTCTAAAACATCATCCTTTGGATACAAAAGGCTCTCTAATTTTCTATCATAATCGAAAAATATATTATCAAATCTATCTAATGTTGCTCCGTCCAATGCTTGGCGTCCAACGTATTGTAAATCTGAACCTCTTCCCCAAGTATTAGCTGCTGCAACAATTCTAAAATTTGGATGTCTATCAATGGTTTCGTGTGGGAATGCCATGTATCCATTCGCCAAAGCTGAGTTTATAACTATTAATGCAGATGGATCAGAATTATCAATTTCATCTAAAAAGAATAATCCTCCATTTTTAAATGCCTTATAAAATTCTGTATCTCTATAATTACCACCAGCGTCAATAAATCCAGTAAGTTTAAATTCATTAGATGCGTTATTTGTATAATACATTTTTAATCCCAAAGCTTGTGCAACTTGACTAACAGCTACATTTTTGCCGCTGCCTGCGGGTCCTATAAGCATAATTGGTTCGTCTAACTGTGTTTGTGTTAATATTTGTTCAAACTTAGCATGATAATATCCTCCATTTGTTTGACCTAAAACCGTATCATTAAGTTTAACAATATGACACACAGGTAGTGTAACATTTTCTTGATATTCTTTTAAAACTTGGTCAAATGTTTCGTTTAAAGCAGTTTTTACTTGCTTTTTTTCATCCATTTCTTTTATTATTTTTTTAATTAAAGTTAATACTTCCTTTTTTACTTCATTATCTAATTCATTGTCTATAAATTCTTCTATTTTTTGCTTTGGACTATCTTGATTTAAATAATTATTTATAAATGCTTCTACTTTTGCTTTAAAAGTATCATTAGAAATTTGATTAAGTACTGCATTCAATGCATTAAAGAATGTATTAGAATTAGATTGATTGTTTTGTATAAAAGCTTCATCTTCGTTATTAAAAATATTTCCCATATTGTCTCCATTTAAATTATATATATTATTATTACAAATATATTTATTTTTACCTAAAGTGTATACCTTAGTACAAAACTTTTTAAGAATATTTTTATTATTAGAAAGCATTAATTCATTATTTTTAAAAGTTAGTCCATAAAATAAGTTTGCATTATTAAGTCTTCCTGCAATTAATTTATCATTAGCTTCATCATATAAAACAGTAGATAATGCTATATCCTCCGATACGATATCCTTTATTTTTTTCAAAAAGTTAGTACTATTATTAACATATATGGCATTTATCGCCATATGATTTTTATCGGTATCTGTAATGCCAAAATTAAATGCGCGTATAATTCTTTGCATATCTGCATCGTTATATTCGTTAACTGTATAAATATCATTATAGCATCTTGGTTCTCTATCATCAGGGTAAGTACAGCGTACAGTTTTTGAAAGAATTACATTATTATTTGCATATGTTTTTATTGTATAATCACTATCATAGTTGCCATAGTAATCTTTATTATATTTTTTTAATTCATTCTCTATTTCACTTTGATTAAATTCGCTCCCTTTATATCCTATAAAAACTTTTGGATCCATGTTGTCCTTCTTTCTATGATTTTTTAAGAACTATATATTAACCGTTCCCTAATTAAATTATAATTTAAGTTATTTATATATGTAAAATACTTATTTGTTATTAGTATAATAACTGTAAGTTATATCTTAAAAAATTTAAATTTTATGTTTAACTATAGTTTACTTTATGATATAATTTAAATATCATAGGTGAGTATATGAAAAATAAAAAAGGGCAAGCATTAATTGAATTTGTAATAATTTTACCTGTTTTATTATTTGTTATATTTCTAAGCTTAGATTTTGGTACAATAACTTTCGATAAAAATAGAATAAATGATATTATGAATGATGTTATAAAAATGTATAATGATAATAAATCTACAAATGAAATAGAAAGTTTTGTTAAAAATAATATAAATGGTAGCAATATAACGATTAAACTAGATGGAGAATATATTAAAGTTAATATTAATAAAAGACATAATTTTTATACTCCAGGATTATCTAAAATAATGGGTGAAAATTATAATATAGAAGTAGAGAGGATGGTTTATAATGAAATTAAATAAAAATGGAAAGGGAAGTGCAGTATATTTACTCTTAGTTCCATTAATATTAGTTATAGGTGCAATTGTAATCGATACAATAATTAATTATAGTCAAGAAAAAAAATACAAAGTAATTACGGAGACTATTGTTAAAGATATTATAACACAAGAAGATATTAGTGAAGATGAATACGAGGCTACCATAAAGAAATTTTATGAGAGAAATGGCTATAAAACTGAAAATATGGTGGTAGAAATCAAAGGAAATGGAAAGATGTATTTGGAAAATGAACATTATTATTCGGGTATTTTGACATCTATATTTTCTAAAAATAAAAATAGTGTAGAAAGAGTTTTATTTGGCGTAAGAGTAAAACTCGCTGAAAATAGTAAAGTCTTCTTAAAAATTAATATTGATTATACAGATAAAAATGATATAAAGTTTGAATATATAAAATAGGGTGATAAGATATGGCTATAAAAAAGGGGAATATTTTAAGTATATTTGGAGTTAAAGGTGGCATTGGTAAAAGTACTTTAGTATTAAATTTTGCAGGTATCTGTGAAATTTTGGAAAAAAGAGTGCTAATATTAGATCTAGATTTATATGGTGGTTCTATAGCTTTAGCTTTAAATAAAGAACCTAAAAAAACTATATTTAATTTTGTAGATGATTACAACAACAATAGATATAATAACGTTAAAGACTATGTGACTAACTATAGCAAATATATAGATTTTATAGCATGTCCTAAAGATCCTAGACAAGCCAATAAAATAGATAGCAAATACATAGAAATATTGCTAGATAAAGTTAAATTTAATTATGATATAGTATTGATAGATACTACACATATTTTGGATGAAATCAATATAAATGTATTAGATAAAAGTGACAAAATATTATTTGTGGTATCCAATGATATGTTTGATATTAAAAATATGAGAAGTTTAATCAGTATTTTTAAAGATTTAGATATTAAAAAATATAAAATACTTTTAAATGAGAGTTTTAGAACAGATAAAGAATATTTTAGCTTATATGATATAAAAGATGTAATTAAAAATAATATAGATTATTTGATTAGTTCAAAATTTTATTATAAAAATATAGATGAACTTATAATAAATGGATCTATTCCTACTTTAAATAAAAAGACTCCAAGTTTAAAAGACTATAAAATTTTAGAGTCTATAATATTAGATATAAATGGTGATCAAAATGAGTAAAAGTTTAGTTGAAGCATTTGAATTTACTGATAATAAAAAAAATGATGTATCAATAAATGATTATGATATATTTCCAGATAAAGAATTATTAGATAAATTAAGAAATAATATAATTCAAGATATAATAGATAAAGAAATACCAAATAATAAATTATTAGATGAATTTATAAATGATGAAATTGACAAAAATATAGAAGGTTACGATTTAACTAATATTCAAAGAAGTCATATTTTTAATATGATTGACGATGAAATTAAAGGTAGTGGTCCATTAGAAGAATTATTAAAAGATAAAAATATTACTGAAATTATGGTTAATGGGCCAAAAGATATATATGTAGAAATAGATGGAAAAATTATAAAAGACGATAGCGTATCTTTTATAAATAAAGAACATATTATTAGAACTATACAAAGACTAATACAGCCACTAGGTAGAACTATAGATAGCAGTAATCCAATGGTAGATTCTAGATTAGAAGATGGTTCTAGAATAAATGCTGTTATACCACCACTTAGTGTAAACGGTCCAGTAATTACTATACGTAAATTTAAAGATAATATGGAAACTATAGATGAACTATTAAAAATAGGAACACTTACACCATATATGGCTCTTTTTTTAGAAGCTTGTATCAAATCAAAATTAAATGTAATTATTTGTGGTGGAACTGGTACTGGTAAAACAACTCTTTTGAATATTTTAGCTAGTTTTATAGATGATGAAGAAAGAATTATTACTATTGAAGATGCTGCAGAATTGAGACTTCACCAAAACCATGTAATTTCATTAGAAACAAAAACAATAAACTATGAAGTTGGAAATGAAGTTACTATACGTGATTTAGTAATCAATGCTCTACGTATGAGACCTGATAGAATAATAGTTGGTGAATGCCGTGGCAAAGAGGCTTTCGATATGTTACAAGCTATGAATACTGGTCATGATGGTTCACTTACAACATTACATGCAAATGGAACTATTGATGCTTTAAATAGACTAGAAACCATGGTTTTGATGAGTGGATTGGATATTCCTATTAGAGCAATTAGAGAATATATAGAAAATGCTATCGATATTGTTATAAATATTGATAGAATGCCAGATGGCAAAAGAAAAATAACAGATATAAGTGAAATTGTCGGCATTGAAGATGGAGAAATTAAATTAGAAAAAATATTTGAATTTAAACAACATGGGCTTACAGAATTAGGCAATGTAGATGGAGAATACATTCTAAGAGAAAGAAAGCCAAAAGTATATAATAAAATACTTTCAAGAGGTATAAAATCTTTAGAAAATATGTTTAAAAATTTTAAATAGAGAGGAATGATTATAATGACTTTAGATATGTTTTTGCTAATTATAATATTATCTACACTAGGAATAATCTTATTTTATTTAATTTTATTCATAGCTAAAGAACATAAAAAGTCATTATATGAAAGGAGATTTTCTTCATATGCACTCAATAGTAAAAATAATTTAGAAGAACCCGTATTTGAAATTATTTATAGATATTTATGGAAATTTATAAAAAAAACAAATTCTATTTTTGAAAAAAGTGTTTTTTTAAAAAAATATAGCAAACATTTTGAAAAATATATTAAATTTGATGATAGGGAATCAAAATCTGGAATGGACTATATTAGTCTTAAAACAATTACTGCTATATTATTTGGGATATTATATTTAGTAACTTCTATAATTAGAGATAATTTTAATATTAATTTATTAATAATTATTATGTTTTTATCATTTTTCTTGATTGATTTATATTTCTTATTAGAATATAAAAATAGAATTAAAAAAATAGAAAATGATTTATTGAGTGCAATAATTATTATGAATAATGCATTTAAAAGTGGAATGAATATAGTTCAAGCTATAGACATAGTAAAAACTGAATTAGAAGGTCCTATTAAAGACGAATTTCAAAAGATTAGCATAGATATTAAATATGGGTTAAGTTTGGAGATAGTTTTTGAAAGATTCTATAATAGAGTTAAATTGGAAAGTGCTAAATATATTACTACTAGTTTATCCTTAATTAATAAAACAGGTGGCAATATAGTTGAAGTATTTAGCTCAATAGAGAAAAACTTTTATGATAATAAAAAAATAAAAGATGAAATGTCATCTTTGACAAGTAGCAGTGTATTTATGTATAGAATGCTTACATTTATGCCAATATTATTAGTAATATTTCTTGTTTATTTAAATCCAGGGTTCTTTACTCCATTAATAACAACTTCAATAGGAAGAATACTTTTAATTTTAATAATATTAATATTTATTATTTATATTGTAGTTATTAAAAGAATTATGAAGGTGGATTTATGACAATGTTTGCAAATTTATATAGAAAAAAAACAATTAATAGAATTACAAAAAAATGTAATTTATTAGGTTCTAATAATAAAATAAAACCAATAGAATTTATGAATATCAGACTTTTATTAACTATTGTATTATTCTTATTTATATTAATATTTATGGATAAAGGTTATTTCTTTGGTCCTATAATAGCAATTATATTCTATGTTTCTTTTGAATATATATTAGATTATAAAATAAAAAAAAGAATTAATTTATTAAACTATGAAGCTATATTTTTCTTTCAAATATTAAGTTTAACTCTTGAAAATGGTAGAAGTTTGAAAAAAGCTTTAGAAATTACAACAGAAAATATAAATAATGAAATAAGCAACGAATTTAAAAAAATGTTAAAAGAAGTAGATTTGGGAAAAACAATGGAAGAAGCATTAATGGATATGAAAGAAAAAATTCCTAGTGAAGAAGTTAATACAGTTATTTTAAATATTAGAGAATCTACTATATTTGGTAACGAAATCTATGAATCATTAAACAATCAAATAGATTATTTAAGAGATAAAAAAATATTAAATATAAAGTCTCAAATTAATAAAATACCTATGAAAATAAGTATAGTTTCTGTTTTATTTATTGTTCCTATTATACTACTTTTAGTTTTAGGACCAGTATTAATAAATTATATTATGAATAATTAATGTAAATATATTGTATTTTTAAATTAACATATTTTAAAATATGTTTTTTTTATGATAAAATTCTATTAGGTGGATAGTATGAGAAGAAGATTTAAAAATATGGATAAATTTTTATTTTTTCTAATGGTATTATATACTATTTTAGGGCTAGTAATGCTATTTAGTGCATCTAGTATTACAGCAGTATTACAATATAATTATAGTGAATATCATTTCTTTATACGTCAGTTGATATTTTTTGTTATTGCTTATTTTATTGGATTTATAATACTATTTTTAAAAGATGGTTTTATAAATCTTATAAAAAGAATGCCAAAAATATTATTATTGATTGCTTTAGGTCTTTTAGTTTACACGTCAATTTTTGGTATAGAAATAAAGGGTGCTAAGAGTTGGATTAGCTTAGGTGTAGTTTCTATTCAACCAAGTGAATTTGTAAAAACACTTGTTATTTTAGGTACGGCGTTTAGTTTTACTCATTTAAAAAAAATGGCAAGTGGATATAAATTTTTAGTACCATTTACTCTCGATATTTTATTAATTGGTCTCATAGCTTTTCAGCCTGATTTTGGTACAGCAGTAATAGTTGCAATTATATGCTTTTTATTATTTATTAGCATACCAATAAAAACAAAAAATTATGTTAAATTTAAAATTTTAGCTTGTATATGTGCTATTATTGGTATAGGATTATTTGTTTTTGGTGGAAATATATTAAAGAAAATACCTTTTTTTACTCAAGAACAAGTTAGTAGATTTACGTATGCTAATCCATGTAAAAGATATTCTGAAAGTACTGGATATCAAGTTTGCAATGGTTTTATAGCTATAAATAATGGTGGACTATTTGGTGTTGGATTAGGAAACAGTACACAGAAATATTTATATTTGCCAGAAGCTTATACTGATTTTATTTTTCCAATTATTTCGGAAGAACTTGGTAGTATAGTTGCTTCACTAATAATAATAGGATTTATTATAATATTATATAGAATTCTTAGGATTGCGCGCAATGCTGATACTTTGAGTGGTTCAATGATAGCATATGGCGTTTTTGGATTAATTTTAGCTCATCTTCTAATAAATTTATTAGGTGTATTAGCTATTATTCCATTAACTGGAGTACCTTTACCATTTTTGAGTAATGGTGGAAGCTTTAATTTTAATTTGATTATACTTTTATTTATCGTTGAACGTGTTCAAATTGACTCAAATGATAGTAAATTGCGTAGAGCAATCAATAATTTATGAAAAGGTGACATATGAAAAAAGTATTATTTAATCAAGATAATTTGAAAGAAAAAGACATAGATGAAACGGTTATTAGAACAAAAGGAATAATAATTAATGAATATGATGAATTGCTTTTAGGCTATTCAAATAAGACATATCAATTTCCAGGAGGTCATTTAGAACCCAATGAAACGTTAATAGACTGTTTAAAAAGAGAAATAAAAGAAGAAACTGGTATTGATATAAAAGATGATGATGCTCATCTTATGGAAAAGATAACTTATTATAATAAAAATTATCGAAATTCTAATAAAAATAGAAAAAATGAAATCTATTTTTATATAGTAAATACAAAAACTGTATATGATATAAATAAAACAAATTTGACTAAGGAAGAAAAAGAAGGAAATTACACTCTTAAATTAATTCCTTTAGATAAAGTAGAAGATATTTTAATTGAAAGCATTAGTGATAATCCAATAAATAAAATAATCGTAGAAGAAATGTTGGAAGTATTAAAAGAATATAAAAAAATTAAGTGATTTACAATATCAAAGATTTATGGTATGTTATTAATGTAAATTATTCAAAGAAAGGAGTGGTGATTATTATGAAAAATTTACAAATTAAAAATAATGCAGAATTAATCACAACTCCTATTTATCTATTTTAGGAATATTCTTTTAGATTGTATTAATTCTGCATTATGCAGAATTTTTTTTAAGGAGGATATTAAATTAATGAAATTAGATATTAATGATAGAGCAGCCTTAGCTATCAAAAATAATACTAAAAGAATAGAGATAAGAGTAAATAAAGAAAATAATAGATATGATTATAGTAAATTAAAACCTAATGATGTTATTGAATTTAGTAGTAATAATTTAGGTAAATTCTATGCTAAAGTTAAAGAAGTAAATCATTATGAAAATTTAGATGAATTATTTACTTTAGAAGGAACTAAATATACAACTTCTTCTACTAATGATAAAGATGAAGCTATTGAAAGTATAAATACACTAGATGGCTATAAAGAAGCTATTAAACAAAATGGCGTATATGCAATACATATAGAATATTTATATAGTGAAAATACTGTTTGGGAAGAACTTTATGAAAAAGCAAAAAATGTAAGAAAATCAAGAGAAGTATCAGGGTTAATTAGTGCTGGACAAGTTGGCGCAGCAATACTAACTAAAAATCATAATATATATACTGGAGTTTGTATTGATACTGCATCTACACTTGGTATGTGTGGAGAAAGAAATGCTATTGCTAATATGATTACAAATGGAGAAAATGAAATTATTAAATTAGTATGTATTGATTCTAGAGGCAATGTAGCATCACCTTGCGGAGCTTGTAGGGAATATATGATGCAACTTTCTAAAAATAGCAAAGATATTGAAATATTAAAAGATCTTGAAAAAAAAGAAATAATTAAATTAAAAGAATTAATCCCTGATTGGTGGGGTAGTGATAAAATATAATGAAAAATATAAATTTAATTGTTCCTAAATTGTATCAATACTATTATGAAGAGAAACTTGAAAATGATTCTAATACTATGTCTTATAATGCTGGATATGATGTATCATACTATGGATATAATTATGATACGGGCTGTATAAAATTTCCTAAAGAAAAATGGAAAGATACTTTTAAAAAAAGAAAACAGAAGAATGAATATTTTGCATATATCAAAGATTGTACTATTAATAGATTCGTTGGATATGTAAATTATCGATATAATGAAAAAGATAAAATTTACGAATGTGGAGTATTAATTGAATATAAATATAGAGGTAAAGGTTATTCTAAAGATGCATTGAGACTTTTAATAAAAGAAGCAAATAAGAATGGAATAGATTATTTATATGATACATTTGAAAAAAATAGAGAAAAAGCTTTAAAAACATTTTTGGATGTAGGTTTTGAAATATATAAAGAAACTTATTGGAAAAAATTTAATAAAACTGTTAATGGTGTAATAGTTAGAATTAAAACTGATAAATGTTTACCAAATATATCTAATATAAAAACTATAAATGATGTTTTAATATTTATGAAAAATAATATTAGATATGGTTGGATTGATATAAATAATGTATTACATATAGGAAATATGAAAAATTTTAGAAAATTATACAGGACTTTATCTATAAAAGAAATATTAGAATATAATGTTGGAACATGTATTGATCAAGTTAAATTAATGAATTATTTATTAAATAAAATAAATATTAAAAATAAAATGTTTGCAACTAGAATATATGAAGGAAATGATTTTAATAAATTAGATGAAGAAGAACATATGCATTGTTTTATACTTTGTTATATTGATAATAAAGTTTATCATATTGAACATCCAAATTGGTATAGAATAGGAATATATGAATATAAAACTGAAGAAGAAGCTTTATCACAAATTAATGATTACTATATTAAATTATCAGGTGGAATATCTAGACCGATAACAGAATTTTATAGAGTAGAAGAAAATATTTCATTTAAGGAATTCAATAATTATATAAATAAACTAGATTCATCATTAAATAACAAAGTAAAGATAAAAAAATATGATGAACTCGAAAGATGGACATTTGGTATTGATACAAATCAATTAGTTAATCTTGTATTAAATGGTAAAAAGACTGCAACTACATCGTTATATGAAATTGATAGTTTGCCTAAAATAGGGGATATATTGATGCTTACTGATGAAAATGATAATAATATTTGCATAATAAAAACAAAAGATGTTATTGTGACCGAATTTAAAAATATTACTTGGAAGTTGGCAAAATTAGAAGGAGAAAATAAGTCATTAAAAGAATGGAAACATCTCCATACAGATTACTTTAAAAAAATAGATTCCAATTTTAATGAAGATACTAAAGTAATATTTGAAATATTTGAGGTGATTGAATATGTTAATAATAGAATACAACGATAAATATTTAGAAGATGTAAAAGATTTATTAGTTGAGCTTGAAAAATATATTATATCAATTGATAAAGATAATTTAGATCAATTACATTCTGAATATAGAGAAAAAATGGCAGTTTTAGATTTAGAGGAAGTTAAAAATAATAGTGGAAAGTGCTATCTAGCAGTAGAGAATAATAGAGCAATAGGTCTAATTATGGGATGTATATTTCCGTATAGAGAATATGATTATTTAGATTATAAATGTCCTAAAAGAGGAGAAATAACTGAATTAATAATTTCTAAAAATGCAAGGAGTAAAGGTATAGGAAGTATGCTTATCAAAAAATGGAAGATTATTTTAAATCAGTAGGTTGTGAATATATTCTAGTAGATGTATTTGCTTATAATGATAATGCTATTAAGTTCTACGATAAAAATGGATATCATTCAAGAATGTATAGTAATATCAAAAAGATTGGAGATTAATATGATATTTAAAGAATTCTATATATCTGATAAAAACGGTAAAAGTAATTGTGTAATAAGGAGCTTATGTAAGATTTTAAATAAAGAATATGAAGATGTTTATAATGGCTTATGCGAAGTGGCAAAAGAATTAAATTGTTCCTCATTTAATGATATTGAAGCTTTTGAAACATATATGAAAAATAATAATATTTTTAAAATTGGTTGTAAAGAATCTATTAAAGTTAAAGATTTAAAAATCGATAATGGTTCATACATTGTATTTTGTTATGATAAAAATAATTATTATCATATGGTTCCGATTATTGATAATATTATTTATGACAAAAACTATAATTGTATGAATTTATATGTTATATCAGTTTATAGAAAAGACAAGTTAGATTAAAAAATTTGTCTTTTTTTATCATTTTATAAAGATTATTTTTATATATTTAATTAGAGGTGATTTGCTTTGAAAAAAATATTATTATTAATTTTAAGCTTTTCTTTATTCATCACTCCTGTGTATGCAACAACAGCGAAAGAAAGTATCTTAATTGAGTTTTCGTCAGGTGAAATATTAATGGATGAAAATTCTTTGGAACATAGAGCGCCAGCTAGTATGACTAAAATAATGACATTGCTTTTAATTATGGAAAATATAGAAAATGGTAAAATAAAACTTACGGATAAAGTTACAATAAGTAAAAATGCTTCTAGTATGGGTGGAAGCCAAGTATTCTTAAACCCTGGAGAAGAAATGAGCGTAGATGATTTAATAAGGAGTATTTGTATTGCAAGTGCAAATGATTCAGCAGTAGCAATGGCAGAATTTATAGCTGGAAGTGAAGAAAAATTTGTAAAAATGATGAATGATAAAGTAAAAGAATTAGGGCTTAAAGATACAAATTTTGAAAATGTACATGGTTTAGATACAAAAAATCATTATTCATGTGCTCACGATATGGGAATGATAGCACGAGAATTATTAAAACATGAATTAATACTAAAATATTCAAGTATTTATGAAGATTATTTAAAGAAAAATGACGGTTCTAGTATATGGATGGTAAATACTAATAAATTAATTCGTTATTATAAAGGACTAGATGGCTTAAAAACAGGCTTTACAGATACAGCAGGCTATTGCTTAACAGCTACAGCAAAAAGAAATGGCATGAGACTAATAAGTGTAGTAATGGGAGAAGAAACTAGTGAAAAAAGAAGTAGTGATACAATAGAATTATTAGATTATGGATTTAATAATTATAAATTAAAAACAATATTTGATATTAATACTAAATTAGGTACTGCTAAAGTAATAAATGGCAAAGTTGATGAGGTGGAATTAAAATTAAAAGAAAGTGTTACGGATTTAATAAATAAAGAAACTAATTCAAAATATGATCATAAAATAAAAATAAATGAAATTATAGCACCTATTAATGTTGGAGATACCGTTGGAGTTTTAGATTTATATAAAGATGGTAAAAAAATAAAATCAATAGATATAACAGTTAAAAATAGTGTAAAAAAAGCTAATTTATGGGATTTTTATAAGAAAAATTTTAAAAGTATAATAAGTGGTAATGTTTAGTTTACATACCTATTTACGCAATTAATTTACACGTATTTTTGGGGACTTTTTGGGATTGATTTTTAAATATTCAAAAATTAATAAATTGTTGCAGTTGCAACATTATTAATTTTTTTTATTTGCTATAATGGAACTATCATATGGAGGTATAAAAATGAAAATAATAAAAAGAGATGATACATTTGTAGATTACGAACCACAAAAAATAGAAAATGCAATAAAAAAAGCTAATGCAGAAGTAGATGAAGATGAAAGAGTTTCTGATATACAAATTAAAAATATTATTAAATATATCGAAGGATTAAACAAAAAAAGAATGCTTGTTGAGGAAATTCAAGACATAATAGAAAAGAGAATAATGGCTTTAGGAAAATATGAACTTGCTAAAAAGTACATAACTTATAGATATAAAAGAGAATTAGTAAGAAAGAGCAATACTACTGATAGAACTATAAAAGAACTTATAGATGGTGAATCAGAATATTGGAATACTGAAAATTCTAATAAAAATGCTAAAATTGTTACAGTTCAAAGAGATTATTTAGCAGGTATTACAAGTTCAGATATAACGAGAAGATTTTTATTACCTGAAGACATCGTAAATGCACATGATTCTGGTATAATTCATTTTCACGATGCAGATTACTTTGCTCAAAATGCTTTGCATAATTGCGATTTAATAAATCTTGAAGATATGTTACAAAATGGAACAAATATTAATGGTGTTATGATAGAAAAACCTCATCGTTTCTTGACTGCTATGACTATAGCAACACAACTTATTACTGCCGTTTCATCTAGTCAATATGGTGGTTGTACAATATCTTTAACCCATTTGGCACCATTTGTTAGAGATTCTTACAAAAAGTATTTAGATAAATACAAAAAGAGAAAATTTAAAAAAGAAGATTGTGAAAAGTATGCTAAGGAAGATTTAAAAAAAGAAATTGTAGATGGCGTTCAAACATTTCAATATCAGATTAACTCCATGACAACTACAAATGGACAAGCTCCATTCTTAAGCGTTAATATGTATCTTGGAGAAACGGAAGAATATAAAGAAGAACTTGCTATGATAATTGAGGAAGTTTTAAAACAACGTATTGAAGGTATGAAAAACGAAAAGGGCGTATATATTACTCCAGCATTCCCAAAACTTTTATATGTACTTGAGGAAGACAATATTAAAAAAGGTAGCAAGTATTATTATCTAACTGAACTTGCTGCTAAATGTACAGCTAAAAGAATGGTTCCTGATTATATATCAGAAAAAATAATGAAACAGTTAAAGATTAACGAATATGGGGAAGGTGAATGTTATCCTTGTATGGGATGTCGTAGTTTTTTAACTCCTGATAGATCTATATCACTTGGAAATATTGCGAAAGCTAAAAATTACGTTAGTGGAAAAGGAAAATATTATGGTAGATTTAATCAAGGTGTAGTTACACTTAATTTGCCAGATGTTGCGCTTTCTAGCGAAAAAGATATGGATAAATTTTATAAAATATTAGATGAAAGACTTGAATTATGCCATAGAGCATTAAAAATAAGACATGAAAGATTAAGTCATGCAACAAGCGATATTGCTCCAATATTATGGCAACATGGGGCTCTAGCTAGACTTGAAAAAGGAGAAACAATTCATGAACTATTACATCATGGGTATTCAACTATATCTTTAGGATATGCTGGACTTTATGAATGCGTAAAATATATGACAGGACACTCACATACTGACGGAGGAAAAGGGCATGATTTTGCAATAGATGTAATGGAAAGATTAAATGCTGCTTGCAAAAAATGGAAAGAAGAAGAGGATATCGATTATTCTGTTTATGGAACTCCTATAGAATCTACAACATATAAATTTGCAAAGAGCTTGAAAGAAAGATTTGGAGTAATTAAAGGAATTACAGATCGTGATTACATAACTAATTCTTATCATGTTCCAGTATTTGAAGAAATTGATGCTTTTGAAAAATTAAAATTAGAAAGTGAATTTCAAAAATTATCTCCTGGAGGAGCAATATCTTATGTTGAAACTCCAAATTTACAAAATAATATAGATGCTGTTTTAGAAATAATTAAATATATTTATGACAATATTATGTATGCAGAACTAAATACAAAAAGCGATTACTGTCAAGAATGTGGTTTTGATGGAGAAATATTACTCGATGATAATTTAGAATGGTATTGTCCTAACTGTGGTAATAGAAATCATGATACTTTAAATGTTGCTAGAAGAACTTGTGGCTATATTGGTACTAATTTTTGGAATAAAGGAAGAACTCAAGAAATAAAAGAAAGAGTTTTACATGTAGATAACAAAGAAGACGAAAAATAAATAACAGATAATGAGTGATAATATGCGTTATAATACAATAAGAAAAATGGATATTGCAGATGGTCCAGGTATAAGAGTATCTGTATTCTTACAAGGCTGTGATTTTCATTGTAAAAATTGTTTTAATAAAGAAACATGGAGCTTTGATAAAGGAAAAGAATTTACAGAAGATACAATAAATCATATAATAAGTTTATGTGATAGAGAACAAATAAAAGGATTATCTATTTTAGGAGGAGAACCAATGCATCCTAAAAATATAGATGGTACTATTTCTTTAGCTAAAAAATTTAAAGAAAAATTTCCTAATAAGACAATATGGATATGGACGGGATATCTTTATGAAAATATAATAAATAAAGAAATTCTTAAATATGTAGATGTAATTGTTGATGGACAATATAATGATGATTTGCATGACTTTAGATTAAAATGGTGTGGTTCATCCAATCAAAGAGTTATAGATGTAAAAAAAACTATTAAAAACAATAAAATATGTTTATATAAAGATTAGCAATAGAAAACTATTGTTTTTCTTTTTCATTATAAATTCTAAATATATTCATAAAGTTTTCTTATATATTTGTTACCATATAAAATGAAAGGAGGAATCAATATAGAAATACAAATTATTGGGAGTAATAATTACAATGCTTTAAAAACTATTAAAAATATTAATAAATTAAATAAATTATATAATATAAATTTAATTAGGCATAACGATAAATATCATTCTAAAAAATATAATGTAAAAAAATTACCCGGAATAGTTATAGATGGTAAACTGATATGTCAAGGTAAATTTTTAAGTACACGAGAATTGTGTAAACTTTTAACAGTAAGTTGAAGACTTTTTAAGTCTTTTTACTATGTTTTAATAGATAAAAAATTAATTTATAGTATAATTAGATATGTAGGGTGAGTGGTTTTATGAAATACATAACAAAGAAAGCAAAAAATGATAAGTTTAGTACGACATTGATTAATTTTATATTTCAATTTAAATGTACTAATGATGAGATAATGGCATTTACAATGTTACCCAACATGCTATCATTTACGAATAAAAAATATAATGAAGATGATACTTTTGCTAAAGAAAAGCTAAAAAGATATATAATGAGTTTTGGTGCAAGAAGTCAGAGCATAAACAATGAATATTTTATTAATTTTTCACTTTTGATACCAAATACTAATTTAATTGATGATGACTTTTTAGAAAGTGCTATTAATTTTGCATTAGATTCAATATATGAACCTAACATAGAAGATGACTTATTTAAAGAAAAATACTTTGAAAGAGAAAAGAGAAGTTATATAGAATATTTACTAAACGGTTATAAAAACGTTAATTTTATTGCAGAAAAAAATGTTTTAGAAATACTTGATAAAAATGGAGTTTTTAATAAATCTAAATATAGTGATTTAGAAAATATTAAGCAATTAGAAAATAAAGATTTAGTGGACTTTTATAATAAATATATAAAAAATATAAAACCTAAGATATTTATAAATGGAAATATAGATTTTGATAAAGTAGAATATTATTTAGAAAATTATATGAAACCTTTACATCTAAAAGATTATAAATTAGATTTTGATTATGATTTTTATTTTAAAGATAGAGACTTTATTGAAAAAAACGATAAATCAAATTACTATCAAAGTATATTATATATGGTATACAATGTATCTGACTATAAAGAAACTGATATGTATATATTATATTTATTGAATTTATTATTAAGTAGTTCTGCTAGTGATTTACTTATTAAAAGATTAAGAAAGAAATATAATTTAGTTTATACATGTGGCAGTTCTATATTGATTAGAAATGGATTAATAATTATTAAAGCTAATTGTAGTCTTAAAAATATAGAAATGGCTAAATTGGTTATTAAAGATCTAATGCTATCATTTAAAAATATGGATACTTATAAAGAGGAAGTTAGCAATATAATTTATAAATTACATTTAAATTTAGAGAGAAGTAAAGATGATTTTTTTGAACTATCTTCTAATTTAATAAATAATTATTTTAAATCAGATAAAACGAGAGAAGAAGAACTAAATATAATTAGTAATTTAGAAAAAAGTGATATAGAAAATCTAGCTAATAGGCTAAATTTAAATTGTATTTATACATTGGAGGGCAACAATGAATAGTGAATTATTTGTATTAGATAATGGATTAAAAGTATTTTTTGTAAATGATAATAATAAGCATACTACTTATATTAATTTAATAGTAAAATATGGTGGAATAGATAATACTTTTTATAAAAACAAAAAGAAATATAAAATTAATGATGGAATGGCTCATTTTATAGAACATCTTGTTTTGGAGAGCAGTTGTTTTGGCGATTTAATGGAAAATTTTGGCAAATTAGGTATAGCGAGCAATGGATTAACTGGACTTGAAAAAACACAATTTTATATAGATACTGTTGACCATATATATGATGGGTTAAAAGTATTAATAAAAGGGATACATAATCCAGTTATTAATCAAGAAATAATAGATAATATTAAAAAACCTATTATTGAAGAGAAAAAAAGAAGCTTAGATAATAAGTTTTCTAATTTATATAATGAAACTTTTTCTAATTTAATAGATAATAAAACATTTAAAAGTGTATTAGGGGAAATAAATTATTTAAATAATATTAAAGAAAAAGATATTTTAACGTGTTTTAAGACGTTTTATAGACCTGAGAATGAAATAATAGTAATAGGTGGTAGATTTGATAAAAATAAGGTATTAGAGGTTATAAAAAGTACTTATGATGAATTGAGTTTTGAAAATGATATAGTAAAAAGGATAAATAATCATAAAAGTACAGTAAAAAAGAAAGAAGCTATAGTTAAAACTAATACTGGAACAGGTAGGGTAGCAATAGCATTTAAATTAGATTCAGTTAATTTAACACCATATGAAAAACTAAAATTAGATAGTTATATATTTTGTTTTTTAAGAAGTAATTTTGGAATTATGAGCAAATTGAATAAAAAGATGATCGAGGAAAAAATTACAACTGATGGTATTCAATATTCTAATGGTATTGTAGAAGGATATCACTATATAATAATAGAAGCTAATACGGATAATCAGGATATATTTATAAATAATATTTTAGACTATTTTAAAGATAAAAAATTTATTTTTGATAAATCACTATATGAACTAGATAAAAAAAGCGCAATAATAAATTTAATTAGTAGGAAAGATAGTATATATAATATGGTAGATCCTTTTATAGAAAATATTATAAGTTATGGATATGAAGAATTAGATACTATAGATTTCATCAATAAACTTTCTTTTAAAGAATTTAAAGATATTATTACTAAACTAAATTTCTCAAATTATACTATAACTAAACTTATAAATAAATAAAAACATGATTTAATCATGCTTTTTTTATTAAAAATTCACTCAATAAATTTGGATCACTACCTTTAATAACTATTTTATATATAATATTTATTATAGGCATATCTATTTTTTTCTTTTTAATTAACTTATAAATAGATTTTAAAGTATTATATCCTTCTACAGTTGTAGTATTTAAAAATTCTTTACTTTTATTTATATCTTTCTTGCCAATTAAAACTCCAAAAGTATAATTTCTTGATTTAGTACTAGTAGAAGTTAATAATAAATCTCCAACACCAGCAAATGAAAGTATGGTTTTTTTATTTCCTCCAAGCCCATATATTAATGATTTAATATCATGTAATGATTCTGTAATTAGAAAACTTCTAGTTGATTCAGAATACCCTAATCCTTCTAATATACCTGCTGCTATTGCTATTACATTTTTAATAGATCCACATAATTCTACACCGAGTACATCTGATGTTTCTCTTAGTTTTATAGAATCACTTTCTAATACCTTTTTAATTAAGTTTATAGTCGTTTTATTTTTGCTTGCTATAGTTAATCCTATAGGTTCATAATGTGCAACGTCAATAGCAAAAGAAGGACCTGAAATAACTGCAACATTCTTATTTTTTATATTTCTTTTAAAAACATCAGAAACAAATTCGCAAGTATTTTCTTCAATACCTTTACTAAGTAAACAAAAATGTTTATTTTTAATATTTAATTTTCCTAATTCTATGGTAACAGAATTAACAAACTTAGCTGCAACAGCAATAAATATAATATTTTTTCCTTTTATAGCTTCTTCATAACTATTAGTAAACGTTATACTTTCAGGAATTTCTATACCAGGTAATATATTTGCATTTTTTCTATTATTATTTAAATATGTAACTCTTTCTTCACTTTCAACCCACATAGTTACCTTGTGATTATTTTTTATAAGTGCTAATGCAATACTTAAACCATATGCCCCTGTTCCAATTATTGAAATATTCATTCTAACTCCTCATTTCTTCATTTATTTTATTTAAATTATTTTCATACGTATTATTTTTATGTTTATAATATTTTTTATCTTTTATTTTATCGGGTAAATATTGTTGTTTTACATAATATTTAGGATAATCATGTGGATATTTATATAGTGTACTATTAGTCTTTATATGATTTGGAACATTGCCAGTTGCATTCATTCTTATATCATTTAAAACATTTTCTATAGCTATTGTTGCACTGTTACTTTTAGGAGAAAGTGCCAATTCTAAAACAACTGCAGATAAGGGAATTTTCGATTCGGGAAGTCCTACTAA